>JAIKYN010000305.1 GCA_024683155.1 Lachnospiraceae bacterium
ACCTTATTCTCACGGCGCCGCATGTCTTTCATGGTAAGGAGACAAGTAAAGACGATGATATTAATGATAATGGAACATATATCAAAATCTATGTTGTAAACCATTAGAATACTCCTTATCTTTTTCTTATTATACACAGAAAAAAGGGAATTATCCACAAAAGAGCAAATTCGGGTGAGGGGATGATGAATAAGGTTTACAATTGTTGGTTGCAGATTTCAAAAATTGATGATATCCTTGAATTAACGCTATTGGAAACGTTACCGGTAAATGGAACGGAATGAAAAAAGAGGATGATAACATGGAAAGAAAATGTGGTGTTTTACTTCCGGTAGCATCTCTGCCTTCTCCTTACGGCATCGGATGTTTTTCAAAGGAAGCCTATGAATTCATTGATTTTCTGGCACTTGCAGGTCAGACCTACTGGCAGATCCTGCCCCTTGGCCAGACCGGTTACGGAGATTCACCCTATCAGTCTTTCTCCACGTTCGCAGGAAATCCCTATTTTATCGATCCGGAGGAACTGATCTCCTTAGGCTACCTCTCTCAGAAGGACGTAGAGAAAACCCCCTTCGGGAAAAATAAGACGCAGATCGACTATGAGACACTGTATTTCAACCGGTTCGAACTGTTGCGAAAAGCATACAACAACAGCCCGTATGCTTCGGAGCCTAAGAAAAAGTGGGCCGATCCCAAATATGACAAGGATCGGAAAGCGTTTGCATCCTTTATAAAAGATAATAAGACCTGGCTGCAGGACTATGCCCTGTTCAGTGCGGTAAAGAAGCACTTTGGGGGCGTATGCTATATTGAGTGGGACGATGATATCCGTCTTCGGAAACCCGCAGCCATGAAGAAATACCAAAAGCTTCTGGCAGATGAGATCCGTTTCTGCGAGTTCCAGCAGTATTTCTTCATGAAGCAGTATATGGCACTGAAGGCATATGCAGCCGATAAGAAGATCCAGATCGTGGGAGACATTCCCATTTATGTTGCCTTTGACAGTGCCGATACATGGTCCCATCCGGAACTCTTTGAGCTGGATCCCAAAGGCTATCCTACCGTTGTAGCCGGCTGTCCGCCGGATGGATTCTCTGCCACCGGACAGTTATGGGGGAATCCCATCTATAAGTGGGACTATCATAAGCAGACCGGATATAAGTGGTGGATGGAGCGTATCGCCCATACCTTCCGTCTTTATGACGTACTCCGCATCGATCATTTCCGCGGATTTGATGAATATTATGCCATTCCTTACGGAGAACCCACCGCAGAAAAAGGCGAGTGGCGTCCCGGTCCCGGCTATGCACTGTTTGAAACCATGAAGAAGGAATTGGGAAATCGGAAGATCATAGCAGAAGACCTGGGATTCTTAACCCCCAGCGTTCTTAAGTTAGTCAAGAAGACCGGTTATCCCGGAATGAAAGTGTTGCAGTTTGCTTTTGATTCCAGAGAAGACAGCGACTACCTGCCCCACAATTATCCCAATAACTGTGTAGTTTATACCGGAACCCATGATAATGAGACCATGCGGGGCTGGTTTGAAAACGACCAGCTAGATCCGGCCGATAAGCAGATGTCCCTTACCTACATGGGCGTTATGCCGGGAGATGATATCTCTCCGGAGCATATCGCAGAGCGGTACATTCGCCTGGCATTTGCATCCGTGGCAGATACCGCTATCATTCCCATGCAGGATTATCTGAATCTGGGAGATGAAGCCCGGATCAATATGCCCTCTACCCTGGGAGGCGGAAACTGGTGCTGGCGCATGAAGAAAGGTGCAACCACCAAGAAGCTGGCCAAGAAGATGCGGGAGATGGCCAGACTGTATCATCGTCTGTAGAAGCAAGCAGATAAATGAAAGGCTCTCTATGGAAGAATCCATGAAAAAAATAGCAGAAACACTAAGAATAAATAAAGCTCCGGGACGTGATGTCCCGGAGCTTTGTGATATGCAGAAATCGGACGTTACTCTCCGCAGACCTGTAAAAGCTTTTCTTCGATACGATCATGTACCAGAGAAGAAATCTGCTGGGAATTCATATCCTTATAGTCCTCGTAAAAAAGAGGCTTCAGGAAATGTACCTGTGTGGTTACAGGAAGAAGGGAAAGTCCTCTGGTATTAAAGACTTTATAAGAATCTACCAGAGCTACCGGAACGATAGGGCTCTTAGCCTTCATGGCGCATTTGAATGCACCGGGAAGGAAGTTCTGGATGTGATTCTTGTTTTGTTCATAGCCGCCTTCCGGGAAAACAATGTAGCGTCTGCCGGCTTTTACTTCTTCTGCTACCTGCAGGATGGAACGCACCTGAGATTTGGGGGAAGTCTTATCCATGCGGATTCCCCGTAGCAACATGATGAACTGTGTAACAAAGATCAGGTTGGACCGATGCTTATCAATGAGAATGGTGCAGGGTTTTTCATGGACATGGATAATGCCCAGACTGTCGTATTTGCCCTGATGATTGGCGAACATAACATAACCGCCGTCTTCCGGGAGATTCTCCGTACCAAAGGCCTTGGTATGAATAAACCCGTTCACCTTCATGATCGCTACCATGTGACGGGCAACGGCATACCGTTCTGTTTCCGAGTAACTGGTCTTGCGCTCTAATGAATAAACCCGCCACGCATAATATAAAACGAAGGGTGTAGAGATTATAATGACATAAAACATTCGAAACATAATACTTAGGATATTCCTCTAAATAGCCGATAATAAGATATAGATAAGTTTCTTAATTACTATACCATGGTACAATAAAGGAAATCAAAACACAAATCCTTGGGAATGTCTTGTGAAAGGCATTTTGATCATCCAGGAAGGATACGGATATGAAACTGCTCAATAAGGCCTTATTTGGAATCCTCGGTCTGGTCGTATTGCTATGTGCGCTGATCCTGTTATGCGCCGCATCGCCGGCATTAAGAGAAAAGCTTGCCGGACTTACCGCAGCGGCGGCAGAACAGGAAAGCATCACGGAAACAATGGAAACGGAAGGAACCGAGACGATCACAGAGACAACCGAAACAGAAGACGGTGGTCTGGATTTCTTCGGCCTGTTTGGAAGAAAAAATAAAGAAGAATCTGCTTCAGCAGATGCAGACGGCAATACCACGGATCCTGCAGGGACAGGAGCCGGGACAACCACAGGAACATCCGGAAACAGCAAGATGCCGGAAGGATTACAGCAGCTTACCAGTGAGTATGTAAGTCCCGGACGGAACAATCAGGACATCCCCAGTGCGGTCAGCGGAAAGAGCGGAATGAAGGAGATCGGAGCCAATAACTCCGAGATCAGCGATGAAGAAGCGGAAGATCTGGAAGACGAGCTGGACTACGGGGACACCGGAGACGGATATACCTTTGACAGCACGTTCTATCCTTACTATGCCATGCTGGACAGTCAGGGACAGCATCTGTATCGCCAGATCTACGCCAATGCCCTGAACCTGTATAAAACCTTTGCACCCATTGAGCAGGTAAGTACCGCAGGTCTTAAAAACATATTTGCCGCAGTCTTTAACGATCATCCGGAGCTGTTCTGGTTAAATACCTCCTACGCTGCAAAGTACAGCAAAAGCGGGGAGAACGTATCCATAACCCTTTCCTTTAACGAGACGGCGGACAATCTGGGATCCTACCAGACGCTGTTTGAGAATGCAGCCAGCAGTATTATACAGGAAGCGGAGAAACAAAAGAACGATTATCAGAAAGAAAAGTATGTGCATAATGCGCTGGTAGAGCGAGTGATCTATAACAGCGCCGCAGATATGAACCAAAGTGCGTACAGTGCCCTGGTAGGCGGACAAAGCGTATGTGCCGGTTATTCCAGAGCCATGCAGTATATGATGATCCAGTTAGGGATCCCGTGTTACTACTGTACGGGCTATGCAGGAGAAAGCCATGCCTGGAACATCGTGAAACTGGATGACGGATATTATAATGTGGATTCCACCTGGGATGATGTGGAAGGCGGCCGCTATGATTACTTTAATAAGACGGATTCCGATTACGCCACAACCCATGTAAGGACGGATCTTGCCATCTACTTACCAGCCTGTGAAGGAACCGCCTATCGGAATCTGGAAAAGGATACCACAACTTCTGCATCCACTGTATCGGGCAATACCGCTACCAAACATTCCTTGTCGGATTTCGGCCTGACAGAAAGCGCTGTATTAAAGAGTCTGGATGCCTATTTTGCCGATTGCTACTCCAAGATCGTCTATTTAGGAAAAGGAAATCATACCTTCAGTAATGTAGTGGACGGATCCATCATTAATTCCGTAAAGCAGGCCTATTCCCAGGAGACCTATCAGCTGGGCTATATGGATAATGCCTTAAGCGCTCTGGGCGGAGGCACCTGCCAGATGAGCATCATCACCGAAGAAATGACCGATAACCTGTATCTGGTTACGCATGTTCTATCCATTCAATAAATGAAGAGAAAATGCGATCAAAACACCAGGTAATCCATAAAGAAAAAATGTTATCGCATAATAAAGAGAAGGTTTCTTCCATGGGGAAGAAACCTTCTTTCATATTGAACAATATAGATTGGAACGGCTGGGGAAAATCACATCTTCAGAGAAGATAACTCCTGCGCCTGATCATAAATACCGTTAAGGGTATCTGTTAATTCGGTAAACTTCTCAACAGCCGTATTGGAAGCAGAAACACCCTCATTGGATAAGGAAGCCACTTCTTCACTGGTTGCGGACAGATTGGAAATGCTGTCGTTGATATCGGACGTAAACTGTACGATGGAGGAAATATCGCCGCCAATGGCATCTACCAAAGAAGTAAGGGAAGAAACGTTGTCGTGAATGGTCTGGAAGTTCTCTTCCACACCGGCGATCATCTCATTCTGCTCATCCACGGTGGATACGGTATGGTTAATGCTTTCCATGGCTTTACCGGCATCCTCGGTTAACTCATCGATGATACTGGTGATCTGCCCGGAAGCAGTATTGGTCTGCTCGGACAACTGGCGGATCTCTTCTGCTACTACGGCAAAACCGCGGCCTGCTTCACCGGCTCTGGCAGCTTCAATGGAAGCATTAAGGGCCAGGAGATTGGTCTGTTTGGAAATAGCGATAATGGAACCTACGATATTCTGTACATCCTGGACTTTATCCAGAACGGCTTTGGTAGAAGCAACGGAAACCTGACTTTCCTGTGCTACATTCTGAGACTTTTCTTTCAACTGAGCCATGGCTTTCTGACCGGCATCCACGGTACGGGAAGCTTCGGAAGAAGCGTCTGCCATCTGAGAGCGTCTCTGTTCGGTGGCATTGGTCTGATCCTGTATATCCATACATTTTTCAGCCTGCACGGTTACTGCCTGCGCAGTATTTTCTGTGGAAGCAGCAATATCCTTCATACCGGAATTGCTGGTATCCATTACGTGCTGTAATACATCCATTTCTTCTTTGGCATGTCCGAAAAGAGTGGAAATGGAAGAAGCGATCTCACCCATGCGGATGCCAACCTTTTCCTGCTTCTTGGCGGCCTCGGCAATAGAGGTTACATTTTCGGAATCGAACTTGATCAGAAGATTGACCGACTGCGCAGCTGCGATAAAGGAAAGGAAAAAGGCACAGGCTGTAATAACAACGGCCTGCAGATTTCCCATGGGAGCCTCGATCAGTTTCCGGATCAGGACAACAATGCTGGCAACAGCGATCACAGTACTACCCGATAAGATGATACGCATATTCAGATAGATCACGGCTGAAAAGAGAACCGGTAAACCGAAGATCAGGTAATGCAGATCGTTCTGTATGATGGAAACAAACAGGTAAGTGACGGAAGCTCCGCCCAGGATCAGGATCGCACCTTTCTTCTGGGTACGAAACTTGCCAAAGCCAATGCCCATCATAATGTAGCCCACAGCTATAAGGGCATATTCCACTATGATCTGAGAGGAGAAACCGTAAAAGTGAATCTCCAGGCATACAAGGATAAAGGAAATAGCCAATACAAAACTGTCTGCCGCAAAGGTGACCCGATTGGCACGGGCGTACTGTTTCTCAGTCATAAGAACCTCCTGTAAATGGAATGAATGATATATAACGAATCATAAAATAACATAGGTACTACAGATTTTAACGAATTATGACGTACACCACAAGACCTTTTTGCAAAAATGTCTATTTCTTCTTCTTGTCTTTGTGTTTTTCCTTGAGTTTTACTTTCTTTTCTTTCTTATGGTCCAGGACATCCACCCGTTCAATATCGGGAATATCCGTATCTTCCACACCGGAATGAAGTTCCTCCATGATCTCTACCAGATCCCGTTCTTTGGGAACTTCCTCTTTGTGTTTTTTGCACTTTCCTTCTTTTTTCTTGTTCTTGCCATGTCCGGAAGCCTCTTTGTGTCCGGAAGCATCCTGAGGATCGGTATCGTCTGCAGCCGTTGTATCTTCATGATCGGATGCATTGGAAGTATCTTCAAGATCGGACACATACGCAGTGTCTTCTTCAGTACAGGTGGCATTGGGTGCATAGTTATCTTCAGGGGAAGAATCACTCTCTTCTTCAAGCACCTTAGCGCAGGTATCGGAAGAAGTTTCAGCGGTATCTTTAGAAGAAGCCTCATTGGAAGAACTCTCTGCAGATCCTGCCGATGCAGTATCAGAGGCAGCAACAATGGGAGCCTGTTCCGGTTCTTTGCTGTAGTTGGGATCTTCCAACAGCGCCGGATCGATGCATCCGGATTTTACCAGAGAAGCCTTCGCGCAAACCGGCCCGATCATTTCATACAATACAGAAGATGAAAGGATGATGGTCATCAGCATGGAACCCATTTCCGGCGGCAGCAGCCTCTGGCCTAAGAAAGCAAGACCGATGGCGACACCTGCCTGAGGGATCAGGGCAAGACCCAGCAGATTGCGGATATTGGTATCGGTTTTTAAAACCGTTCCGGCAAAGAAGGTACCAAAGTATTTTCCTACGATACGCAGAAGGAAATAAACCACGCCAATGGCGCCTACGGTAGTAAGTGCACTTACATCCAGATTCATACCGGACGTGATAAAAAAAAGACTCATGACCGGCGGTGTAAAGTTGTTGATCTGTCGGAACAGGTTTTTATCTTCGGTGAGGTTGATATAAGAAGCTCCGAATACCATGCAGGAAAGCAAGGGTGAAATATCCATGGTCACACACAGACCGGCAAGTCCGAGAAGCAGGCCCAGAGCCAGGATCAGCCGATTATCTTTACTTCGGGTAGGAACCAGAAGGCGGCTGAGGAAATAACCGCAGAACAAGCCCAGAAAAATGGCGATCATGTTATACAGCAAAGGGATCACGATGTCGGAGGAAGAAACCTTTCCGGCAGCGCCTGTGTTGGCAATGGCAGATACAATGGAGAAGGTAAAGAGGCAGACGACATTGTCCAGAGCCACAACCTGCAGCAACGTATCTACGAAAGCGCCTTTGGCATGATACTGATTGATGGTCATCATGGTAGAAGCAGGGGCCGTAGCCGTAGCGATGGCTCCAAGAACCAGGGCAAAGGACCAGCCTACGTGGAAGATATATTCCGCGGCCACTGTTACCAGGAAACCGGAGAGCATGGCCTCAAATAAGGTAATGATCAGCACAGACTTACCGGTACGCATAATGACTTCTTTTTTGAAGAATTTGCCGACGTCAAAGGCGATGAAGCCCAGGGCCAGATCGCTGACGAAGCCCAAATGGGAAATAAATGCGGCAGGGATCAGGTTCATACAATATGGACCGATGACGATACCAGCCAGAATGTAACCGGATACCTTAGGAAGATTCAAGGTATTGGTCAGTCTGGTCATGATAAACCCTGCAAATAGGATAATTGAGAGAATCAAAAGAACTCTGGTGTTGTCATCCAGAGTGAGTAAAAAGTTTTGCATGTTTGTAAACCCCCGTTTATGTCCTCTAATATACCACAGAAAGAGGCAAAAAAAATAGCATTTCTTGCCGATATTTCGCCAGAAAATGCTATTT
>JAIKYN010000308.1 GCA_024683155.1 Lachnospiraceae bacterium
TGCTGAAAGCCAGATCCGTGATACTGATATGGCTACTGAGATGGTTCGTTACTCTAACAACAATATCCTGGCACAGGCTGGCCAGTCCATGCTGGCTCAGGCTAATCAGTCTAACCAGGGCGTTCTGTCCTTACTGGGATAATTCCTTCGTAAGACTTAGAGGAACGGCTTAGTTAATAGCCTGGTGGGGGCCCAAAGTTATTCCCCGGCTAAAACTTAACTAGTACTACTAAAAGCCCCGGTGCAATGCACCGGGGCTTTGTCATGACTAACTATTCTTATAGCATTTTTTCGCCGAATATGGTACGCTAAATACGATGTATCAATGATTGGGGAGGTGTTTTTATGCCGATGCAAATTCACGAATCTGCAGAAGACTATCTGGAGCAGATTTTAATGTTAAAAGAAAAGATCGGATATGTTCGTTCCATCGATATCGCCAATAGCCTGGGATATTCCAAGCCCAGCATCAGTATTGCCATGAAGCATCTTCGTGAGAATGGCTATATCGAGATGGATAAGGACAACCTGATCTCTCTTACGGCTTCCGGAATGGAGATCGCAGAGCGGGTATATAATCGCCATAAGACTCTTCGCACCATGCTGTTAGACCTGGGCGTCAGCGAAGAGAATGCTGAGAAGGATGCCTGCAAGATCGAGCATGATATAAGCGAAGAGACCTTTGCGAAGATCACTGCTTTTGTACAGAATCTGGAGAAGAATAAGAAGTGATCAGCTCCATGATCGCAGGGATGGCATTCATCTGCGTACTGCGGTTCATGGCCTCCACATACTGATCCTTGTGTTCCAGGACGTCCTGTAAGGTATCGATGAGAAGACCGTACCACAGATCTTCCTCGAAGATCACTTTGGAGAATCCCTGTTCTGCAAAGGACTGGGCATTCTGTTCCTGATCGCCTCTGGAATTTTTGGAAGATAAGGGGATCAGGACGTTGGGCTTTTTTAATGCCAGAAGCTCGCAGATTGCGTTGGCTCCGGCTCTGGAGATCACCGCATCCGCCGCAGCGAACAGGTGCTTTAAGTCTTCGGATACGTACTCGAACTGCTTATATCCCGGGGTGTTCAGAAGGAGATTGTCCATTTTCCCCTTCCCACATAAGTGAACCACCTGGAATTCTTCCAGCATACGGGGAAGTGCTTCCCGAACGGCTTTATTTACAGCAGCAGCCCCCTGGCTGCCACCGATGACCATTATGACAGGCTTGTCAGATGTGAAACCACACAGAGACAGGCCTGTTTTTTTGTCCCCTGTAAGGAGTTCTTCCCGAATGGGAGAACCGGTGAGAACGGCTTTATCCGCCGGAAGGTTCTTAAGCGTCTCCGGGAAGTTACAGCAGATCTTCTTTGCCACGGGAATGCACAGCTTGTTGGCAAGACCCGGGGTCATATCGGATTCATGGATGATGCTGGGGATCTTCAGGCTTGCGGCTGCACGCACTACGGGAACGGCCACAAAGCCTCCCTTGGAGAAAACCACATCGGGACGGATCTTCTTAAGGGCTTTTTTGGCTTCCGCATAACCTTTGAGGACCCGGAAGGGATCGGAGAAGTTCTTGGGGTCGAAATAGCGGCGCAGTTTTCCTGTGGAAATCCCTGTATAGGGAATGCCCATGGCTTCCACCAGACGCTTCTCGATGCCGTCATAAGAACCGATGTAATAGACTTCATACCCTGCTTCTTTCAAATGGGGAAGCAGGGCGATATTCGGTGTAACGTGACCGGCGGTACCGCCACCGGTGAGAACGATCTTCTTACTCATGTATTTCTCCCCTTATCAGGCATTCTTTCCAAGCGCTTCTTCCAGCGCGTGGGCTAACTGGTCCGGACATGACGTGTCCTTGTAGCCGCATTTGATGCCTTTTAATCTGGAAATGGCTTCCTCGGGGTCCATGCCTTCCACCAGACGGCCGATGCCCTGGAGGTTTCCGTTGCATCCGCTTACGAAGGATACGCCGGTTATTTTGCCATCGATGATATCGAAATTGATCTCTTTGGAACAGGTTCCTTTTGTCTTGAATTTCATAAAATTGACTCCTGATGAAAATGTGCCCGTGCCCACTGGGTTTCGGGCGATTGCTATATCAGAATTAATATACCACATCTTTCATAACTGTGGTAAACTTCAGATAGGTTTGAAAAGGAGGTCACTTTACAATGAAAGTTTCATTTGATTATTCAAAGGCCGCTCCTTTTGTACAGGATCATGAAGTTTCTATTATGAAGAAACAGGTTCTGGATGCAAAGGAGCTTTTAGTTTCTAAGGCAGGAGCAGGAAATGATTTCTTAGGATGGATCGATCTGCCCGTTGCTTATGACAAGGATGAGTTTGCACGGATCAAGAAGGCAGCTGCCAAGATTCAGAGCGATTCCGAGGTTCTGCTGGTGATCGGTATCGGCGGTTCTTACCTGGGCGCTCGTGCAGCCATCGAATTTTTACGCCACAGCTTCTACAACATGGTGGATAAGTCCGTTCGTAAGACCCCTGAGATCTATTTCTGCGGTAACTCTATCAGCTCCACCTATCTGAAGGATCTGATGGACGTGGTAGGAGACAGAGATTTCTCCATTAACATGATCAGTAAGTCCGGTACTACCACCGAGCCTGCCATCGCATTCCGTATCTTCAAGGAGATCATGGAAAAGAAGTATGGGAAGGAAGAAGCTTCCAAGCGTATCTACGCTACCACCGATAAGGCACGGGGATCTCTTAAGAAGCTGGCAGATGAAGAGGGCTACGAGACCTTCGTGGTTCCCGATGATGTAGGCGGACGTTTCTCCGTACTTACAGCCGTTGGTCTTCTGCCCATTGCAGTATCCGGCGCAGATATCGATAAGCTGATGGAAGGTGCTGCAGAGGGAAGAAAGCTTGCTCTGGAACAGTCCTATGAGGAAAATGATGCCCTGCTTTACGCAGCCCTGCGCAACATTTTCTACCGTAAGGGTAAGGGCGTGGAAGTTCTGGCAAACTATGAACCCGGTGCACACTACATCTCCGAGTGGTGGAAGCAGCTCTACGGCGAGTCCGAAGGGAAGGATCAGAAGGGTATCTTCCCTGCAAGCGTGGATCTTACCACCGACCTGCACTCCATGGGTCAGTTCATTCAGGATGGTGCCCGTATCATGTATGAGACCGTTCTGGATATCAATACCAGCAGAGAGACTCTGACCATCAACAACGAGCCCGTTGATCTGGATGGCCTGAACTATCTGGCAGGTAAGACCGTAGACTTTGTAAATAAGTCTGCCATGAACGGAACCATCTTAGCCCACACCGATGGTAATGTACCCAACCTGAAGATCAATGTTCCCGAGGTAAACGAGTTCTACCTTGGTGAGCTGTTCTACTTCTTCGAGTTTGCCTGCGGTGTCAGCGGATATCTCCTGGGCGTAAATCCGTTCAATCAGCCCGGTGTAGAGAGCTACAAGAAGAACATGTTTGCCCTTATTGGGAGCGGTCATGCGAAGATCAAAGGTGGTGATGGTTTCTGCCCCTACCTTATCTCTGCGGGAAACATAGATGCCGGGTTCCAGCACCAGGTGGTTAACGGTAAAGCTTGCGATTTTCTCCATAATATATGCCTTTCTGCGGCGTAGCGCATGATATATTGTTTGATCGATTGTCTTTTTTGACATTCTGTAGTAGTTCCATTTTAACATAAGAAAGGCGCCGGACAAGTATCCGACGCCTAAATTCCTTTGATCTTACAGTCTCTT
>JAIKYN010000316.1 GCA_024683155.1 Lachnospiraceae bacterium
AGCATCTTCTTTACAGAATCAAGCTGGCAGTTTGCAGGACCTTCGAATCCGCCGGTCCAGTCATCACCATACTCAGCCATAGCCAGCCACAGCCAGTCAGTTCCGCCTGTATCAACGCTGGTCCAGTACTTGCCTTCGGTACCGATTGCTGCAACGTACTCTTCACCAAGTGCTACATAATCATCCCAGGTAGCAACTGCATCGATCTTAGCGATGACTTCTTCCTGAGAAAGACCCATAGCCTCAGACATTGCTGCTACGTTGTAGAACATTGCGGTAGCACCTACGTGGTAAGGAGCGCCGTAATAATGTCCGTCGGATCCCTGATAGGTTTCCATACGGGCAGGTACCATGGTTGACATGTAAGGTGCTGCATAATCATCCAGAGGTACAAGCCATGTATCAAGACCTGCAACTACGTTAGGGAACTGTCCAACCTCTACGTCACAGATATCCGGTGCACCGGTGCCTGCTTCCAGGGAAGTAAGCAACTTGGTGTGCATGTCTGAATAAGGATAGGTTGTGAATGTGATCTGAATCTTACGATCGGGATTCTGCTCGTTCCAAACTTCTGCCATATCAGCATAATGCTGACCGTGAAGTTCAACGAATGTCCACATCTCAAGATGTGTACCTTCATCATCACCGAATGTACTGACGGGAGCTTCGCTCTCCTCAGCTGCTGCTTCGGCAACTGTCTCTGCTGCGGGTTCTGCGCCAGCATCTGCAGCGGGTTCAGAACCTGCGTCAGAAGAGCCACAGCCTGCTAACAAAGCAACTGTCATTGCCGTACTAAGTAATACGCTTAATACTTTCTTTTTCATACGTTCCTCCTTCATATGATGTAGCATTTTGTATAACTGCTGACCTAACTATAACCTTTGCAGATATCATTTTGCAATATTTATTTTAGGTTTTCTTAAACTATTTTACATTTTAGTTACTATTCCATAAAATTTGCACATTAAAATTGTGCATTGTTCAATCATTCTTGTACATGTTTTATATATGAAACCGGTTTCTTTTTGATTAACCTAAATCAATTTAACTTTTATTCTGTCTTTTACAAACAATTTTACCTTTATTTTACCTGACACAACCTTTTGACCGCAGGAAACAATAATGCTACACTAACTTATGCTTGTTAAAGAATGTATTGACAGAGGTAATCGTCATGATACACATAACCACTCTTAATGACGGGCTTGAGATCTTCAAAGCCCTGGGTTCCGAGGTTCGTCTGCAGATCCTGAACATCCTTCTGGAGAACGGGCAGATGAGCATGAACCAGCTGGCTTCCCAGCTGAACATCACCAACGGAGCCCTTACCGGACACATCAAAAAGCTGGAAGATTGCGGACTGATCACCATTTCCAATTCTTCCTACGGTCACGGCAATCAGAAAGTCTACTCCTTAAAGCAGGACAAACTGCTGGTTGACTTTGAGCCTCCTGTGGACGATTCCAATACCTACCATACGCAGATCAAAGTGGGGCAGTTTACCAATCATCACATTTTCCCCACCTGTGGTCTTGCTACCAGCTCCTCTCTCATCGGAGAACTGGATGATATCCGGTATTTTGATCATCCCAGCCGTTTTGAAGCAGACATCATATGGTTTACCAAGGGATTTGTAGAATACACCATTCCCAACCTGATCCCCCGGAACAATAAGATCTCCCAGATTTCCGTATCCATGGAGATCAGTTCCGAAGCACCCGGGGTCAATGAAGACTGGCCTTCGGATGTAAGCTTCTATATCAATGACACCAAGGTTGGCATATGGACGCTGCCCGGTGACTACGGCGATGTACGAGGATTGTTCACCCCGGATTGGTGGCTTCCCAACTGGAACCAGTACGGTCTCATCAAACTGCTGGTCATCAATCGCAAGGGAACCTTTGTGGATGGTCTTAAGATCTCCGATGTGACCACCGCCGATCTGAACCTGGATTATACCAGCAACCTCCGCCTTCGCATGGCCATTGAAGAAGATGCCAAGCATGTAGGCGGCCTGACCCTCTTTGGTAAGACCTTCGGAAACTATGATCAGGATATCGAAGTGAGCCTGACCTATGTTCCCATGGCAAATAATTGATCCGCAAACAAAAACGAGACCTTCCGCTATGGAAGATCTCGTTTTTTATTTCTGTTGTCTGTTTGTTATACTTTTTTGCCGTACGCTGTTTACCGCAAGCTTTTTACGCGTACCGTTATCTTGTTCGGCGGCTTGCCACCAGCTGTCCGTTCATCAAACCGATCTCGATCACATCCTGTTCATGGACCTGATCTTCCAGGATCAGCTTTGCTGCCAGGGTTTCCACATATTTGGTCACATATCGTTTCAGCGGTCTTGCTCCGTAGATCGGATCATAGGCTTCCTCCACAATATATTTTTCCGCCTCCGGCGTCAGGGAAATGGTCAGCTCCTTATCGGCCAGCCGCTCATTCAGATCGGCCACGATGAGACCGATGATACCGCTGATATTATCCTTGGTAAGCGGTTTAAACAGTACGATCTCATCCAGACGGTTAAGGAATTCCGGACGGAAATGCATCCGAAGCTGTTCCTGTACCTGCTGCTGTGCGGCAAGGGAGATGGTTCCGTCTTCTCCGATACCTTCCAGCAGATCCTGGGCTCCCAGGTTACTGGTCATGATCAGAATGGTATTCTTAAAGTCCACGGTACGCCCCTGGGAATCCGTGATACGGCCGTCATCCAGAACCTGTAACAATACGTTGAATACATCCGGATGGGCTTTTTCGATCTCATCGAACAATACCACGGAATAAGGCTTTCTTCGAACCGCTTCCGTCAGCTGTCCGCCTTCTTCGTAGCCCACATATCCGGGAGGCGCTCCGATGAGCCGGGATACGGAATATTTCTCCATATACTCACTCATATCGATACGCACCATGTTATTTTCATCATCAAACAAGGCAGCCGCCAGGCTCTTTGCAAGCTCCGTCTTGCCCACACCGGTAGGTCCCAGGAACAGGAAGGAACCGATGGGTTTGGTAGGATCCTTAATGCCTGCTTTGGAACGGATGATGGCTTCCGTTACCTTCTCCACTGCTTCATCCTGACCGATCACACGCTTATGCAGTTCTCCGTCCAGATGCAGGGTTTTGTTCCGTTCACTTTCGTTTAATTTGGCCACAGGGATACCGGTCCAGCGGGAAATGATCCGCGCGATCTCTTCCTCCGTTACCTGCTCGTGTACCAGAGACAGATCCTTCTCCTTCACCGCTGCTTCTTCAGCTTCCAGCTGTTTCTTTAAAGCCGGCAGTTTTCCGTAGCTTAATTCCGCTGCTTTTTCCAGATTACCCTCTTGCTGGGCCATCTGGATCTGGTTGTTCATATCTTCGATCTGCTCTCTTAAAGCAGACAGCTTATCCACCGCAGCCTTTTCATTTTCCCACTGTACCTTGCGGTTTTCATATTCTGCCTTAAGCTCGGCCAGTTCCTTCTGAAGATCCTCCAGACGTTCTCTGCTTAAGGAGTCCTCCTCTTTCTTCAGAGCAGTGACTTCAATTTCCATCTGCAGAGTCTTACGCCGCAGTTCATCCAGCTCGGTGGGCATGGAATCCAGCTCCGTCTTGATCAGCGCGCAGGCTTCATCCACCAGGTCGATGGCTTTATCCGGCAGGAAACGGTCGGAAATATAACGATTGGAAAGCATCGCAGCGCTGACCAGGGCATTATCCATGATCTTTACGCCATGATATACTTCATACCGCTCTTTCAGTCCACGCAAGATGGAAATCGTATCCTCCACCGTCGGTTCATCCACTAAAACCGGCTGGAACCGGCGCTCCAGAGCCGCATCTTTCTCAATATACTGGCGATATTCATCCAGAGTGGTCGCACCGATACAGTGCAGTTCCCCACGGGCCAGCATAGGCTTTAACATATTCCCCGCATCCAGGGCGCCGTCGGTTTTCCCCGCACCCACAATGGTATGCAGCTCATCGATGAAGAGGATGATCTGGCCGTCGCTGTTCTTCACATCCTCCAGCACTGCTTTCAGACGCTCTTCGAATTCTCCTCGGTACTTGGCGCCTGCAACCAATGCACCCATATCCAGTGCGAACAGTTTTTTATCCTTAAGGCCCTGAGGCACATCTCCACGGACGATCCGTTGTGCAAGACCTTCCACCACCGCTGTCTTACCGACACCGGGTTCACCGATAAGAACCGGATTATTCTTGGTCTTTCTGGACAAGATACGGATCACGTTACGGATCTCGTTATCACGTCCGATGACCGGATCCAGCTTCTGTTTTCTGGCCTTCTCCACCAGGTCTTCTCCGTATTTCTCCAGGGTGTCATAAGTTGCTTCCGGATTGTCGGAGGTGACTCTCTGATTGCCTCGTACAGAAGAAAGTGCCTGCAGAAACCGCTCCTGGGTAATGCCGTATTCCCGGAACAGTTCCTTAATATCCCGGTCGGGATGCTTAAGCATACTCAGCACCAGGTGCTCCACGGAGACGTACTCATCCCCCATGCGCTTTGCTTCATCCTCTGCCAGTGTCAGCGCCTTGTTCAGCTCCTGGCTCATATATACCTGCCCTCCGGACACTTTGGGCATCTTACGAAGGACCTCTTCCGTCCGATTCAGGAAATGGGTGGTATCAATCCCCATCTTCTCCACCAGCTTCAGGATCAGGCTGTCTTCCAGTTTTAGCAAACTATAAAGCAGATGCACCTCGCCCACCGCCTGATGGCCGAATTCATAGGCGATCTTCTCGCAGCCGTTGACGGCCTGTATGGAATTCTGCGTAAATTTCGTGATATTCATAGACTCCTCCTTTCGAAGATCTTACGGACCTTTTTCCAGCCCCGCATTTCCTCGGTTCTCTCCCGGTCCGCATTTCATCGGATCTTCCAAAACAGTTCCAACTTTCTCTTCATCGTTCTATCTTCATTCTACTCCGGTTGTTAGCACTGTCAATGGTCGAGTGCTAAATCAATTCTAAATTCTTTCTAAACAAAAACCAGGGCAAACTCGCCCACGTAAAAAACCGGGTCAACTCGCCCACGTAAAAAACCGGGGCGAGGGGCGCCCCGGTTTTCCGGTAAAAGGTTTGAAAAATATGGTGTTGCTTTTTACTTCACGTACGTATGGAGTGTTTCTCTGACTTTGCCGGTGCCGCTGACCATCTGAATGAAATAGAAGATCACTTTGTCGGCCAGACCTGCCTCTACCAGATTTACCCCAAAGATGGTTTCATTTTCCAGGAGACCACGGAGTGCGGTCATTGCCTGATCGGCGCTGACTGCTTCTCCCAGTTTAAACGAGCTGACGAAGGGTTGAACCGTGCTGAGGAGGGGATCAGAACTGGGTTCAAAGGTTTTTCCGTCATCGTCTGTCGCCATCAGATAGCGGATCCAGCCTGCAAATACGAGGGGTATGAGCTGGAGGCTATGTACATCCAAATGCTCCGAAGCCATGTACGCTTTAATGGTTTCACCAAAGCGAATGGGAAGCTTTTGGGAAGTATCGGTTGCAATACGTTGCGGTGTATCGGGCATGAAAGGATTAGGAATACGTACCTTCACAACCGTATCGATAAATTCTCTGGGATTGATCACGCCGGGATCGGTAACAACCGGAAGTCCCTCTTTATAACCGATGATCTCTACCAGCTTCTTCAGATCCGGATCCTTCATTTCGTCGGAGATCCGGGTAAAACCTAACAGACAGCCGTATACGGCCAGTGCGGTATGCAGGGGATTTAAGCAGGTGCAGACCTTCATACGCTCTACTTTATTTACAGTGTCACGATCGGTGAAGATCATGCCTGCTTTTTCCAGAGCAGGTCTTCCGTTGGGGAACTGATCTTCAATTACCAGATATTCACTCTCTTCTGCATTTACGAAGGGAGCTACATAGGTATTCTTGGAGGTGATCACAGGATCCAGCCCTGCCAGTCCGTCCTTGCGAAGGATCTCTTCCACGGATGCATCCGGTCTGGGCGTGATCTTATCGATCATGCTCCAGGGGAAGGATACCTTGGAAGGATCTTCTACATATCCCAGAAAACCGGCATCTGCCAGTCCGTTTGCCACCCACTTCTCGGCAAAAGCATGTACGGCTGCGTACAGTTTTTCACCGTTTTTGGAACAGTTATCGGTACTTACCATGGCAATGGGTTTTGCTCCTGCCTTGAAACGGGCATACAACAGAGCCACAACTTTACCGATGTAGCTTTCCGGCTTGGCAGGACCTGCCACAAAGTCTGCGGTAACGGAAGGAAGTTCCTCACCCTTGCCGTTTACCAGGCTGTAGCCTTTCTCGGTAATGGTAAAAGTCGCCATCTGCAGAGAAGGATTCTCGAAGATCTCCTTCATGCGGTTAAATTCCTGATCGTTTGCAGAATCCAGAACGCAGCTTTCCGCAATGCTGGAGATCACGGTCTTCTCAATGCTTCCGTCTGCTTTTAAGGTAACCAGTACGGACAGGTTATCGTGGGGACGATACATCTTTTCCACGATCTCATAGTCAAAACCTTCCGCTACGATGATCCCTGTTTCGGATATGCCTTCATTTAACAGTTTCTGTGCAGCTGCTGCCTGGAAGGCACGGAAAATGTTGCCGGCTCCGAAATGGATCCAGACAGGATTTGCTTTGGTCTTACGTTCCATCTCCTCCTGATCAAAGGCAGGAAGTGTATATCCGGCGTCAAGCCATACTTTTTTGTTTTCAAGTCCCTTATTTGTAAGTTCCATGGCCTCTCTTTATCCTCTCTTTGCGTTCTTGTCGATGGCTTCCCATAAACCGTTCAGGTAAGTTGCACCCAGGGCACGGTCATACAGACCATAACCGGGCATTGCCACTTCGTCCCAGATCATACGGCCATGGTCCGGACGGATGGGACCGTCGAAGCCGATCTCGTACAGAGCCTTCATGATCTCGTACATATCAAAGCTTCCGTCAGAGGAAAGATGTGCAGACTCTTCAAAGTCATCGGGAGAGTTGAATTTCAGGTTACGAACATGGGCAAAATGGATACGCCCCTTTAAACTGCGGATCATATCCGGCAGATCGTTCTCCAGGTTGGTTCCGTAAGAACCGGAGCAGAAGGTGACACCGTTGTGTACATCATCTACTGCATGCATCATCCGCAGAATATTCTCCTTGTTGATGATGATACGGGGAAGACCAAATACGCTCCATGCAGGATCATCGGGATGGATGGCCATCTTGATATCATACTTGTTGCAGACGGGCATGATCTTCTCCAGGAAGTAAACAAGATTTGCAAACAGCTTCTCTTCGTCTACATCCTTGTACATCTCAAAGAGCTCCTTAACATGCTCCATACGCTCGGGCTCCCAGCCGGGAAGGATGGATCCGTTGGCATCCCCCTTGATGGATTCAAACATCTTCTCGGGATCCAGCGCATCCACTGCAGCCTGTGTATAAGCCAGCACCGTGGAGCCATCCGGACGCTTTCTTGCCAGTTCCGTACGGGTCCAGTCAAATACGGGCATGAAGTTGTAGCATACCATATGGATATCTTCCTGCCCCAGGTTCTCCAGAGTCTCGATGTAATTTGCAATGTACTGTTCCCGATCAGGGGAACCGATCTTAATGGCATCGTGGATATTGACGCTTTCAATACCGGAGATATGAAGACCGGAAGCTTCCACTTCATCCTTCAGAGCACGGATCCGTTCTCTGCTCCATACTTCACCGGGCTTTGTATCATACAAGGTTGTGATGACACCGGTCACACCGGGTACCTGTCTGATCTGTTTAAGGGTTACGGTATCAAATCCGGTACCGTACCAGCGCATTGTCATTTCCATAGGTCATTCTCCATTTTTCTGTTGAAGGGTTAATAGGTTTTTATAGTTGTAGGGTTTTTAATAGAAATTGCTTTTTATGGTTCCCATTATATAAAGCAGGAAAAAGAAAAACGATTGGCAGACTTGTTGCATACATTGCAAAGCTTGCGGTCAGATGCTATCATGAAGTTGCTGCAGGGAAATGAGCGGCTCTCTTTGGCTATTTACGGCACTTCGGAAAAGCTTGAGAAATAAAGCGGAAAGGACAACCCATGCGTAAGAATCTGCGGTCACAGTTTAACGCAAGACAGTATATGCTGTCCGATGATTTTGAGGTGTTTTATTACAGTGACTTACATTTCACTGCCGTCGGCGATCACGCCCACGATTACTATGAATTTTACTTCTTCCTGGAAGGAGAAGTGGATATGTATATACGGCAGGTGAAGTATACCCTGACCCCCGGAGATGTGATCATCATCCCGCCCGGGATCCCGCACCATGCCCTGGTCAAAAACAAAGAGATCCCCTATCGGCGCTTTGTCTTCTGGATCAGTTCGGATTACTGCACTCTCTTATTAAATAAATCCCCGGACTATGTCTATGCGCAGCAACACGCCATCACCAGCCGGGAATTTATCTATCATTTCGATATCATAACCTTCAGCACGTTGCAAAACATGCTGTTCCGTCTTCTGGATGAGATCCATTCGGAACGGTTCGGAAAACAGGAAGAGATCCGCCTGGAGGTAGATGCTCTGGTACTGCAGTTAAATCGCAGTATCTATGA
>JAIKYN010000356.1 GCA_024683155.1 Lachnospiraceae bacterium
TTGATCTGCATGCTGCCTTTTTACCTCATTGTGATCGCATCCTTTACATCCAACGGGGAACTGATCCGAAGCGGCTTCCCTTTGATCCCGAAAGAGCTCTCTGTTGAAGCTTACCATCTTTGTATCAAGAACCCGGCAACCATTATCCGTACCTATGGAAATACGATCTTTGTAACGGTGATCGGAACGACCCTGGCGGTATTCCTTTCCACCATGACCGGATATGTCCTGTCCAGACGGGACTTCCCCTGGAGAAACAAATTCGCTTTCTTCTTCTTCTTCACGACTTTGTTCAACGGGGGACTTGTTCCCTGGTATATACTCTGTACCCGTTATTTAGGCTTCAAGGATCACTATTATGCACTGATCATTCCGCTGATGTTCTCCGTATGGAACATGATCATCTCCAAGTCTTTCATGATGAGCATTCCAGCAGCGATCACCGAATCGGCCAAGATCGACGGTGCCAATGATTTTGTCATTTATCTGAAGCTGATCCTGCCGCTGAGTAAGCCACTGGTAGCGACTCTGGGCCTGTTCTCGGCACTGGGTTACTGGAATGACTGGTACAACTGCATGCTGTTCATCGGTAAAGATAAGATGTACAACCTGCAGTACTATCTCCAGAATATGCTTGGTTCTGCGGAGAATATGAAGATCGTTGCGGAAAAGTCCGGTCTTCCTCTGACCAATGTGCCTCTGGAAAGCATGAAGATGGCTATGACAGTCATCGCAACCGGCCCTATCATCCTGCTATATCCCTTTGTGCAGCGATATTTCGTTAAGGGCCTGACCATCGGAGCAGTAAAAGGTTGATGCCAACACTTTTAACAAAAATAAAATGGAGGGATTAAAGTTCATGAAAAAGAAAATGTTTACAAAAGCACTGGGTCTGTTGCTTGCGGCATGCATGTTAACAGCCTGCGGAAGTACGGAAGGAGCAGCTCCCGAGCAGAGCGCTGCAGAACCTGCAGCCGAGAAGACAGTAGCGGAAGTAGCTGCTGAACCGGTAGCAGAGGATGTATTTAAAGATGTTCCCGAGAAGATCGAAGCCGGCTGCAACATTGTTGCCACACCGGAGATGTATTCCAACATCGATCTCAGCAAAGAAGAGACCATTTACATCTATCTGATCGGTTCCACACCCAATGATATGGATCAGATCACGGAACTTGCAAATGAATATCTGAAACCGTTCAACACCAATATTGAATTCACCATTATGGCATGGAGTGATTATCAGGATCTGTATTCCCTGAACCTTACCAGTGGTACCAATATTGATGCCATCTTTACGGCACCCTGGTGTTATCTGTGGACGGAAGCTTCCAAGGGATCCTTCCTGACCCTGACCGATGACTTTATTTCCAGCTATATGCCGCTGACCGATCGTCTTCAGATCCCTGAGAGCTGGGGCGGCGTTAAGTTAAACGGTAATATCGTAGCCATTCCTCAGAATACCACCAACCCCAACGGTAAGATGGTAGCGATCCGTCAGGATCTGGCAGACAAGTACGGCATCGGCGAGCTGACCAGCTGGGAAGATTATAAGAATTTCTGTCTGACCATTGCCGAGAAGGAAACACCGCAGTCCGGTATCCTGGCTATGGCAGCAGCAGGAAGTAACCCTGAGCTTTGGGACGTATACAGACAGCAGTTTGATACCATGCCTGCTATGACCGACGGAACCATTGTTTATTACTACAAGTACAACGGCAAGATCCCTACGTATGATGAGATCGAGTTTGCTTATACCACAGACTACTTCCTGTCCTTCTGTAAGGATATGCAGGAAATGGCAAACGCAGGTGTATGGAGCCGTTCCGCACTGACCAATGAGATTTCCGCAGCCGATTCCTTCGGCGCACTTGCTTCCGCATCCATGGCATGGAATACTTCTGTATTCCAGGGCATCGAGACCTGCGAGAAGAATGAAGGTGTTGTAGGCGCAGCTTACGATATTACCCAGAAGAACTTTGCCATCGGTGAAGCCTATAACAACAACGATATTGCCATTACCGCTTCTTCCGTACACCCTGAGAGAACCGCAATGGTACTGGATATCATCAAGAACGATACTTATTTAAATCACTTATTCCGTTTAGGCGTTGAAGGTACGCACTACAGCATTGATGAAAACGGTGTATATACCGAACTGGATAAGTCGGAAGATTACCCTGCAGACAGTTTGTCTCTTTGCTGGGCCGTAAAGAACGGTGACATCACCCAGGGTGGTGCAGATCCCAGAAAACAGGCCATCACCGATGCGGAAACTGCCAAGATGGTAGCTTGCCCGACGGAAGGTTTTGTCTTCGACGATACGCCGGTTGCATTTGAAGTATCTGCTGTCAATACCGTTCTGGATGAGTATGTAAAGTCTCTGCAGTTAGGTCTTCTGGAAGACATCGAAGGCAGCATCGCTACTATGATGGAACAGGCAAACGAGGCCGGCCTTGAAAAGGTAGAAGCAGAATTTAAGAGTCAGTACGAGGCATGGTACGCTACCATGCAGTAAAACGCATGATTTGAGGAAAACCAATGAGGATAAGTTCAAAGATAAACAAAGACTGGTTATTCGCCCTTGGAGACAAGGGCGAGTACGCCGGCGCAGAGGCAGCTGAAACGGATTTCAGACCCATTAACGTCCCTCACGATTGGAGCAACGAATATCCTCTGGAAGAGGATGCACCTACAGGCGGTGGTGGCGGATACGGTAAAGCCGGGATCGGCTGGTACCGCAAGCATCTTCAACTGGAACAGTTAAATACATCGGAGGAGAAGGTCTTCCTCTATTTTGAAGGTGTCTATATGGATTCCACGGTTTACGTCAACGGAAGGAAGGTTGGCGGCCATGGATACGGCTATTCTTCGTTCTATGTGGATATTACGGACGCCGTGAAGGAAGGGGAGAACCTTCTGGCGGTTCGGGTCAACAATGCACATGCCCCCAATTCCCGTTGGTATTCCGGTGCGGGGATCCAAAGAGATGTATATCTGGTGCGAACCGGGAAGGTTCATTTCGATCATTTTGGAGTCCGCATGGATACCAATGGTATATATGAAGGGGAGACCAAAGCAGATGTGAATATTAAGGCAAGGGTGACCAATGAAGGTACCGAGCCCATCTGTGTAGGAGTGCTCCATAAGATCCGCAATTCCAAGGGGGAAGAAGTAGTTTCTTCCGGTATCGCATTGTCCGTGGATGCAGGGGATACTGCGGAATGTATTAACCGACCTTCCGTTCCGGACCCGCATCTTTGGAGCGATTCGGATCCTTATCTGTATACGTTGGAAAGCAGCCTGTTGGTAGACGGGAAAGTGGTCGATACATTTACCTGCAAGACCGGTATCCGCACCGCTACTTTTGATGCAAAAAAAGGGTTCCTGCTGAACGGAAAGCAGGTAAAGATCAAGGGACTTTGTGTACATCACGACTGCGGTCTGACCGGAGCGGTAGGGCACAGAGATTCCTGGGAAAGACGCCTGAAGAAACTTAAGAAAATGGGATGTAACGGCATCCGTTGCTCTCACAATCCGCCGGTTCCGGTTTTGCTGGATCTGTGCGATGAACTGGGCTTTCTGGTAATGGACGAAGCCTTTGATGAGTGGTATCTTTCCAAAAATAAAAATCAGAACTACTATTCGGAACAGCTGGCGTACGGATCCGCTATGTACTTCAGCCGTTATGCGGAATGCGACCTGACTACCATGGTGCGCAGAGATTATAATCATCCTTCGGTGATCATCTGGTCCATTGGGAATGAGATCCCGGAGCAGTCATCCGCAGACGGAGCTTCCATTGTAAAGTTCCTGCA
>JAIKYN010000358.1 GCA_024683155.1 Lachnospiraceae bacterium
GTGGAGCTTTCTCCCTGTGAGTAACGAACTTCGGGATCTCTTGTTAAACGTCCCATAAGAATAACTTTATTCATTTATATTACCTATCCTTTAATCAATCCTCGTCTTGCTTTACGCACAAATAACGAAGGACATTATCCACGATACGGATACGGCTTTCAATTTCAGCCGGAGCAGATGTTTCAGCTTCGAACTGAATGAAGTAATAGAAGCCTTCGCTCTGCTTCTGAATTTCATAAGCAAGCTTCTTCTTACCCCAGTCATCAACATTGGTAATGGTTCCGCCGAATCTCTCGATCAGAGCTTTTGCCTTGTCAACAACTGCTGCTCTTTCTTCGTCCTCGATTTTTGCACTAACAACAACGGCTAATTCATACTTTGTCATGTGCTTAAACCTCCTTTTGGTCTCTGGCCCCTGATGGTCAGGAGCAAGGAATAAAAATTTACATCGCGAATTAGAATGATACCATATTATGAATTGCTTGGCAAGTCCTTATGTACTATATGCCGCACATTTTTTTCCACCATTCTTCGCGGTAACATCACCTGATGATCGCAGCCCATGCACTTTAAACGGAAATCCGCTCCCACCCGGAGCACTTCCCAGTCTTTACTTCCGCAGGGATGCGGCTTTTTCATGGTGATGATATCTCCTACCTGAATATCCATTCCTTTCCGTTTCTCCGTTCCATCGGTACTCTTTCCCACAGAGCAGAACATTTGCTGAGCCCGCAAAGTCACCTGTGCTCCGGCCGGACCATCGCTTCTACAATTGTGAGAAGATCTCTCCGATGCTTCCCGCAACTACCAGATCGGCCATACTGTCTCTGGCAGTAGGTGTCTTATTAACCAGCACCAGCTTATTTCCACGATAATAATCAATAAGGCCTGCTGCCGGGTACACCACCAGACTGGTCCCTCCGATGATCAGTACATCAGCCTGGGAAATATAGCGCACTGCCTTTTCCAGCAGGTTCTGATCCAATCCCTCTTCATACAGGACGACGTCCGGTTTGATGGGACCTCCGCACTTGTCACATACCGGAACTCCTTCGCTTTCCCGGATCTTCTCGATCCCGTAAAAGGCATGGCAATGTTCACAATAATTCCTTCGTGCAGAGCCGTGTATTTCCAGAACTTCTTTACTTCCCGCGTCGGTATGCAACCCATCGATGTTCTGGGTAATGATCGCCTTGAGTTTGCCCTGCTGTTCCCATTCTGCCAGCTTTTTATGCGCTGCATTGGGTTCTGCCTGGACACAGGCTATCTTATCTTTGTAGAATTTGTAGAATTCCTTCGGTTTTGCCCGATAAAAACTATGGCTTAAGATGGTTTCCGGAGGATAATCATATTTTTGATGGTACAGGCCATCCACACTTCTGAAATCCGGTATTCCGCTTTCCGTGGAAACGCCGGCTCCTCCAAAGAAAACAATATTGTTACTTTCCTGTACCCATTGCTTTAACTGTTCAATCGGTTCCATAGATGATCACCTTTTGTTTTCCTTAAATCCACCCGATCTCGGGTGGCCCGTATGAGCCTTTTCGTTTATCTGTTTCCTGTTTATTTGAATATGGAAGCAAATTCCCTGCTGATGATATTTAATGACTCACAATCCACCGTTTCCATAGCACCTGCATCAAATGCAGAAGCAACCTGGGGTTCAATGGGGAGCTTTGTCACAATATCAATGCCATAAGCTGCTGCGATCTCGGATACATGACCTTCTCCGAAGATCTTATGCTCCTTACCGCATGCATCGCACTTAAAATAGGACATATTCTCAATGATTCCGTAAATGGGAATATCCATTTTCTCGGACATATTTACAGCCTTATTCACGATCATGCTTACCAGCTGCTGGGGAGATGTTACTACCACGATCCCGTCCACCGCCAGCGACTGGAATACGGTCAGGGGAACGTCTCCGGTTCCGGGGGGCATATCCACAAACATGACATCGATATCCTTCCAGAGCACATCGGTCCAGAACTGCTGAACCATATTTGCTACGATGGGGCCTCTCCAGATCACGGGATCCGTCTCATGATCCAGTAAAAGGTTGGTGCTCATCAGCTTGATGCCCTTACCGGTTTCTGCCGGGTAGATCAGTTCTCCATCGGAAACAGCCTTCTCATGTACGCCAAATGCCTGGGGAATGGAAGGTCCTGTGATGTCCGCATCCAGGATGGCTGCCTGAAGTCCTGCATTTTGTGCTGCTACAGCTAACAAAGAGGTTACGGAGCTTTTGCCCACGCCTCCTTTACCGCTCATAACTGCAATGACTTTCTTCACACTGCTTTTTTCGTTCAGCGGCTTTCTGAAATCAGGCTTGGGCGGTTCACTCTTTTTCTTAACGGGTTTCTGGTTTTCTTCGTTACTCAATTTCTTTTACTCCTAACTGTATTTCTATCGTTGTTCTATGCAGGGATCCTTGATCCTTTTGCGCTTGTGTGCCCGGGGAAATGTTGTCTCTACTCACTGGTTGCCACAGAGGTAACTTTCTTAATATCTTTGATCTTAAATCCTGCTTTGCTCAGAGCATTTAATACCTTATCAATGTCTTTGGCATCGATTCGGAAAAAGATCTCTGCCAGTCCCATGACCTCGGTATTAAACATCATCATATTACGGATATTGCCACCGTTCTTGGTGATGATCTCGGTGATCTTGGCGATCACGCCCTTGTAGTCATAAGTATAAATGGTAAAGGAATTATGCGCATGCCCAAACAGCTTCTGATACTGAACAAATACTGCCTGCTGTGTAACGATCCCCTCAAAGAATCCCCATTCATCCACAACCGGAATAAATCGGAGCTTGGAATCGATAAACAATGCTGCCGCTTCTTCGATGCGCATGTCATCAGTAATGGTATCGATGTGCAGGGAAACGAACTCTCTTACCGGCCGAGCTAAAAACTCTTCCTTGGTACCATCAAACTCCTTAAAAAATCTCTCGTAGGTAAACTGTTTCGATAAGATACCGGCGAAGTTCTTGCCTTCCACAACCGGAAGAGAAAGCAAATGATTCTGGTCAATGAGTTCCATGGCCTTAGCAATGGTGTCATCCAGAGAAATACAGGTTAACTCATCCTTCATCTTCATGATCGCTTTTACTCTCATATCAATCCCTCCAATCCTCAAAAGCATCCTTCTTTCGCCTTTGAGCTACCTCAATTTTAGCATGTTTACGGTTGAAACGGAACGGTTTTTGCCTTAGACTAAAGGAAAGATTTTTCGCATAAATAAGCAAAGAAAGGGAATATTTATGTACGGTTCTTCCATCGGAAATCAGTTCCGGATCACTACCTGGGGAGAGTCCCACGGTCCCGCCCTGGGCGTTGTTATAGACGGGGTACCTGCCGGACTTCCTTTAACAGAAGCAGATTTTGTCCCTTATATGGCACGGAGAAAGCCCGGCCAGTCCAAGTTCACCACCGCCAGACAGGAAGCCGATACTGTGGAGATCTTATCCGGGGTATTTGAAGGGAAAACTACCGGTACGCCTCTTTCTCTCATGGTTCGCAATCAGGATCATCATTCCGCTGATTATTCCAACATTGCCGATACCTTCCGTCCCGGCCATGCAGATTATAATTTTACACAAAAATATGGGTTTCGCGACTATCGCGGCGGAGGTCGTTCCTCCGGACGTGAGACGACCGCTCGCGTAGCTGCAGGCGTCGTTGCTGAAAAGATCCTGTCCGAACTGGGGATCACGGTCACCGCTTATACCCTTGCCATCGGCCCGTACTATCTGGATCCGGAAGAGATCCATTTAGAGGAAACCTGCGACAATCCGTTATATATGCCCAATGCTTCCATGGCCGATAAAGCCATTACTTACCTGGAAGAATGCATTCGTTCCAAAGAATCTGCCGGCGGCATCATCGAATGCCGCGTAGATGGTGTTCCTACCGGTTTGGGAGATCCTGTCTTTGAAAAACTGGATGCCAACCTTGGCAAAGCTCTTTTCTCCATCGGCGCTGTGAAAGGCGTGGAGATCGGTGATGGCTTTAACGTTGCCCACTCCATCGGGAGTGAGAATAATGATGCCTATATGATTTCTGACGGGCATGTCACAAAAGAAACCAATCATTCCGGTGGTATCACCGGTGGCATGAGCGATGGTTCTCCCATTATTCTCCGAGCTGCTTTTAAGCCCACTCCTTCCATTGCACAGGAACAGGATACCGTGGATGCAGACGGGAACCCTCGTAAGCTGACCATTACCGGCCGTCACGATCCTGTGATCGTTCCCAGAGCCGTTGTGGTTGTAGAGGCTATGACCGCGATTACCGTACTGGATGCATATATGAGCACCATGACAGCACGCCTGGATTATCTCAAAGCCTTCCGGGAGAAGTGGATGAAATAGGCTTTTCTATTTGAACGCATTAAAAAAGAGAACAAAAACACCCTTCCCCATGTTTGGATGATGATAAGTAGTCAGGTTTCCTGACGCATATCACCTGCATGGGGAAGGGTGCATTTTTTAATTGATGGACGATCAGATCCTTGCTACTCCGGTCTTTCTCGCAGCCTCTGCTACAGCTTTCGCAACAGCTCCTGCCACAGTCTTGTCCAAAGCGGAAGGAATGATATAGTCCGCTGACAATTCTTCTTCTTTCACATAACCTGCAATCGCTTTTGCAGCAGCAATCTTCATCTCATCGTTAATATCGCTGGCACGTACATCCAATGCTCCGCGGAAGATTCCGGGGAATGCAAGAACGTTATTGATCTGATTGGGGAAGTCACTTCTTCCGGTTCCCACAACCGCTGCTCCTGCTGCTTTGGCAAGATCCGGCATGATTTCCGGTGTAGGATTTGCCATAGCAAAAATAATAGGATCCTTCGCCATGCTTTTAACCATCTCTTCCGTAACACAACCGGGAGCAGAAACACCGATAAACACGTCTGCGCCTTTTAATACTTCTTCCAAAGTACCCGCTTTTTTGTCACGATTGGTGATCTTCGCCATCTCGATCTTCTCTGTGTTCAGATTCTCTCTTCCCTCATAGATCGCACCCTGGCGATCACACATGATAACATTCTTAAGTCCAAGCGCGATCAGGAGCTTAATAATAGCAATTCCTGCAGCACCTGCACCGCTTGTTACTACCTGGATCTCATCAATCTTCTTTCCGACAACCTTCAGTGCATTGAACATAGCAGCCAGAACAACAACTGCCGTACCATGCTGATCATCATGGAAAATGGGAATATCGCAACATTCCTTCAGCCGTCTTTCAATTTCAAAACAACGAGGAGCAGAAATATCCTCAAGATTCACTCCCCCAAAGCTTCCGGAGATGAGCTGTACGGTCTGAACAATCTCATCTACGTTTTTACTCTTAACGCACAGAGGAATCGCATCTACATCTCCAAAGGCCTTAAATAAAGCACATTTCCCTTCCATTACAGGCATTCCTGCTTCAGGACCAATGTCTCCAAGACCAAGTACAGCGGTTCCATCCGTAATTACCGCTACCAGATTACTTCTTCTGGTAAGTTCATAGCTTTTATTAACATCTTTCTGAATTTCCAGACAAGGCTGTGCGACACCGGGGGTATACGCCAGAGACAGATCTTCTCTGTTTTCAATCTTACATCTGGTTACTACTTCAATCTTTCCGTTCCACTCATAATGTTTCTTTAATGACTCTTCTGCATAGTTCATGTCTAAAACCACCTTTTCTGGAATAGTTGTTCATTGTGACCACATTTATATTACATGATTCCACTCCATACGCAAAGAGTAAAATCTACTGATATTTCCAATGGAAATGATCTTGCACACACAAAATGTTCTATATGATTTTCGTAAAAACAAAAAACCCGAAGCAATCAGCTTCGGGCTTTAAGAGGCGCCAACCAGGATCGAACTGGTGATATAGGTGTTGCAGACCTTTGCCTTACCGCTTGGCCATGGCGCCTTATACCGTATAAAAAATCGACATGAACACCGTTGTGACCATGTCAGTGACTCCGACGAGAATTGAACTCGTGTTACCGCCGTGAAAGGGCGATGTCTTAACCTCTTGACCACGGAGCCATTTGCTAATGAGTAATGAACAGCTTGGTCATAGTACTCGCTCCCCGAGTAGGGCTCGAACCTACAACATCACGGTTAACAGCCGTGCGCTCTACCATTGAGCTATCGAGGAAAGCAGAATCAAACTTCGTTTGAATCTGCGCATGTTTGCTTCGCAAACATGCCTGAATGATCCAAACTACATTCGAATCCAATCAA
>JAIKYN010000107.1 GCA_024683155.1 Lachnospiraceae bacterium
CAGGGAGAGACGGTCTACACCACCTTCCGGATCCTGGATGATACGGGGACGGTAGAGATCGGTGATTTTGCCACCATCGTTCTGGTACAGGATGAACGAAGAGATGTGCCCTGCGTTCCCCTGGACGCCCTGAAAAAGGAAGAAGACAGTTATTATGTCTATCTGTATGACGGGGAAGGTTCTACTTATGTACCGGTGACACTGGGTATGCGGGATGACATGTATGCGGAAGTCTTAAGCGGACTGGAAGTGGGCGATAAGGTATTATCGGCCCGTGCCGTTACCAAAGGCAAGAAGACGGCGGAAGTTACCTACGGCAGCAGTATCACCACCACCAATATGGGCGGCTTTTTGTACTATCCCTTCTCCGAGTGGGTGACCAATACCATGGATGCCGGAACCTGTTATGTGAAAGAAGTGTTTGTAAAGGATTATCAGCAGGTGAAAAAGGGACAGAAACTGGCCACCATTGAAGTGATCCCGGATTCCATAGAAATCCAGAGGGTAGCCCGTCAGATCCAGCGAATGGATGAACGGTTCCTGGATATGGTAGAGAAGATGGAGAAGCTGAAGGAGAAACAGGAAGATATAAAATCCATTACCCGTTCCATGAATGCCAACCGAAAAGCCAGAGAAAAGTTGGATACCCGCAGGACCAAGCTGATGTCTTATTCCGGGATCATCACGTTGACCTCTCCATTTACCGGCATTGTGCTGGAGGCAGATAAAGTAAAGGCAGGAGATCTTGTTACCAAGGATTCCAAGATCGTGCAGGTGGCCAATGATTCGTTGAGCTATATTATCATGGAAGATGAAAAGCACCAGCTCAATTACGGCAATACGGCCATGATCAGCTATAACGATTCCGAAGGAAAACAGGCTCAGGCCCAGGGGCGTGTTGTTACAGCCGGAAATACCTTTGTATCGAAGGAATTGGTAATGGATTGGGCACTGATCTCCATCCCCACGGAAGTGGCCTCCGATATGGTAGGTGTTACCATGGGACAGAACGGAAGCTGGGGACGCAACAGCTTTAAGGCAGAGATCACCTTAAGAAGCTCGGACCATGTATTACTGGTACCGAAAAGCGCCGTTACACTGAAGAATCGTTCCACCTATGTCAATGTCCTGAACGAGGACGGAACTGTGGAGCAGCGAGCCTTTTTGGCAGGGGGTTCCGATACCTCCAATTATTGGGTCATCGATGGACTGACAGAAGGAATGACAGTATGTTGGGAATAATGTTACAGAAAATGTGGCATAAGAAATGGCTGAATTTAAGCCTGCTTTTGGGCTGCGTGCTGCTGATCGCCACGGTGGTCAGCTTCCCGTTGTATCAAAAGGCTGCTTATGACCGCATGATACAGGATGAGTTTCGTAATTATATAGCAAAAGAAGGAAAATATCCTTCCCAGCTTCATATGCGCAATATCTCTACCCGTGAGAAGGGTGGTGCCACCATAGTAAAACTGGAAACCTTCCAGGAGCAGATCTGTGAGGAAATGGGAGTTACCTCCCATCAGAATATCCGTTATTATTCCCTGGCGACTGCTTCCGCAACATCGGATATGAATCGGGCCGACGGACAGGATATCCGTCTGAGCATGGGCTTTTATTCGGACCTGGATCAGCATGTGGAGATCACCGGTGGTTCCATGTATTCCCATGATGACAAGGACGATGTGCTGGAGGTGGTGGTACCCCAGGAGACTTTGGTCAGTTCCGGTCTTCTGGTGGGAGAAACCCTGACCTTTGAAGCACTGAACAATTATAAAGGGGATCCGGTAAAGATCCGGATCTGCGGTGTATATGTTCCGAATTCCGAAGATCCTTATTACTGGCAGCTGACGTCCCAGGATATGTACAACCAGTGCATGATGGATGAGAAAGTGTTCCGGGAATACTTTACCGGGGACCATGCCGGTAAATATACCCTTACCTGTCATTATTACACCCAGTTTGAATATGAGGATATCACTTCGGAACAGATCGATCACATTCAGGAGCAGACCACCTATTACCTGGAGAAGAGCAAGTACCGAAGTGTATTGGATGAACCGGCGTATTACGGTATTCTTAACGAATATCTGCGAAAGGTAAACCGTATTTCGGCTACTCTCATCATTTTACAGGTTCCGGTACTGATCATGCTATCGGCCTTCCTGTTCATGATCTCCGGCCAGATGTATGAGATGGAGAAGAACGAGATCTCCGTCATTAAGTCCCGAGGCAGCTCCGGAGGACAGATCTTCCGTCTGTATCTGTATCAGGGACTGGTGCTGACCATTGTGGGGGCACTTCTTGCCTTTCCCCTGGCGGCGATATTCAGCAGGGCTCTTGGCTCCGTGCGGAATTTCCTGGATTTTGATACGGCACGGGAATTACATGTGGTTTATACCGAGCAAAGTTATTGTTACGGCGCGGCAGCGATGCTGGTCACCTTGCTGAGCATTACCATTCCGGCAATCCGTCACAGCAAAGTGTCCATTGTTAATCTGAAGCAGTCCAGAGCGGTCAGTAAAAAAGCCTGGTGGCAGAAGATCTATCTGGATTTTGTACTCATCGGTGTGTCCTTATACGGTTATTATTCCTTCCACAAGAATCAGACAGATCTGTCCGGTTCGGTGCTGGCGGGAGAAAGCCTGGATCCCCTGTTATATCTCAGCAGTTCTGTGTTCATTGTGGGAACCGGTCTGTTATTTATAAGACTGCAGCCCCTGCTGGTGAAGCTGGTCTTTACCATTGGAAAGCGTTTCTGGCATCCTGCCAGTTTTATTGCATTTATGGAGACCATCAAACAGGGAGGGAAGCAGCAGCTGATCATCTTATTCCTGATCCTGACGGTTTCCAACGGTATCTATCATTCCACCGTAGCAAGGACCATTCTGGAAAATGCCATCGACAACACACAGTACAATGACGGTTGTGATATGGTCCTGGCTGAGCGCTGGGATGAAGTGGTAGATTCCAACGGATCCAAGACCGGTGCCTATGTGGAGCCGGATTATAAGAAATATGCGTCCATGCCCTTTGCAGAAGGATATACCCGTGTTTATCACGATGAGGCGGCTTATGTACCCCTGGAAGGAAGTAAGAACCAGGTGATTACCCTGCTGGGCATTCATACCCGGGAATTCGGGGAGATGACTTATGTAGATAAGTATCTGCTGGGACAGCATTATTACGAATACCTGAATACTCTGGCGGATAATCCCAGAGGAGCGCTGGTTTCGGAAAACTTTAAGACAAAGCTGGGATACAAGGAGGGAGATACCGTCTATTTTTCCAACGGACGCAAGACGGCCATGTCCTGTGTCATCGTTGGATTTATGCCGTATTTCCCTACCTATGCACCGGAAAAAACAGACCTGAATCCGGATGGTACGTCTTTTACGGCCGATCAGTATTTTATCGTGACCCATTACGCTCTTACCCGTCAGGAGCTGGGAACTCTGCCTTATGAAGTATGGGTGGATCTGAAGGACGGGACTACCACGGAGGAGATCTACAACTGGATCGAAGCCAATCACTACCGTGTAAAGAAATATGTAAACCGGAACGATGATCTGGAAGAGACCATGGAAGATCCTTTGTTACAGGGTACCAACGGTGTGCTGACCATGGGCTTTGTGGTAACCATGGTGCTTTGCGGCGTGGGATATCTCATTTACTGGATCATGTCCATTAAAGACCGGGAGCTGATCTTCGGCGTCCTTCGGGCCACCGGTTTCCATAAAGGAGAGATCCTGCACATGCTGCTGCTGGAGCAGATCTTTGCGGGCGTACTGGCAGTGCTTGCAGGGATCGGCATCGGAACCTTGTCGGCCCGGATGTTTGTGCCTATTATCCAGACAGCCTTTGCTTCCGCAACCCAGGTGCTGCCCCTTCGCCTCATCACCAACACAGGGGATCTGCACAGGCTTTACGGCTTTACCGGCGGCGTAATGCTGCTTTCTCTGGCGGTACTGGTGGTACTCTTGTTCCGTATGAACGTGACCAAGGCTCTGAAACTGGGAGAAGAATAAGAATGAGTGACAAGATAATGATAAAGGGCGCAGGGATCACCCGCGTATTCCCGGTTCCGGGAGGTGAATTTCAGGCCCTTAAGGGAATCGACGTGGAGATCGGAGAAGGGGTTTTTGCCATTCTCCGCGGACGCTCCGGTTCCGGTAAGACCACATTAATGAATATTTTAAGCACCCTGGACGATCCCACCGACGGCGATGTATGGCTGGGAGATGAAAATGTGCGTTCCCTTTCCCAGAGAGCACGGGAGAATTTCCGCCGGAAACGGATGGGCTTTGTATTTCAGTCCGTATCCCTGATCCCGTCTTTAAATGCTTATCAGAACGTGGAGTTTGCCCTTCGGATGGCAGGGGGCAGGATCAACCGGGAATCCGCTCTTCGTGTGGAAGAATGCCTGAAAAAGGTAGGCCTTGGCAATCGTATGACCCATATGCCTGCGGAAATGAGTGGTGGTGAACAGCAAAGAGTGGCCATCGCCAGAGCGTTTGTGCACCGGCCTTCCATCATCTTTGCGGATGAGCCTACGGCAGAGCTGGATTCTGCCATGGCAGCCAAGGTAACGGAGACCTTTAAACGGATGAGCCGGGAGGAGAACATCACCGTTCTGATGACCACCCACGACGTAGGCCTGATGGGAGCTGCAGATGAGATCATCGAGCTGGAAGCAGGAGAGCGGATTTCCTGAGACTTCTTTTACAGGATGCGTGATAACAGCTGTTAAAAAGGAAGATGTCATTTTGGTGTGTGATAACACCTGCAAAGAAAGAGGAATGACATTTGCGTAAGGATAGAAGGATGGATACACAAACAATGGAAGCCAAGACCGCGGAGAATAAGAAAACTGTGGATCTGCAGACACCGGAGAATACGGACACGACGGATCTGCAGGCACCGGAGAATACGGATACTGCGGATCTGCAGACACCGGAGGATGAAAAGAACATCATGATCCGGGCAGAGGGGCTTGTAAAAATCTATAAGACCAAAGAGACGGAAGTCCTGGCGCTGCAGGGACTGGACCTGGAGGTGGAGACCGGGGAGCTCACCGCCATGATCGGCAACTCCGGTTCCGGTAAATCAACGTTTCTGAATATGATCGGCGGCCTGGACCGGCCCAGTGCGGGAAAGTTATGGGTAGACGGGAAAAATCTCTTTACCATGTCGGAGAAAGAACTGGTAAGCTATAAGAGGGACACCGTAGGATTCGTATGGCAGAACAACGGACGAAACATGCTGCCCTATCTGTCGGCTCTGGAAAACGTTATGATGCCCATGCATTTATCCGGCGAAGCAAAGAAAAAAGCCCGGGCGCTGGAACTGCTGGAAAGGGTTGGAATGGATCATAAAAAGCATTCCCGTATGAACATGCTTTCCGGTGGTGAACAGCAAAGAGTGGCCATCGCCATTGCCCTTGCAAACTCGCCGAAGCTTTTGCTGGCGGATGAACCTACCGGTTCCGTCGATATGGCAACGGCCAATTATATTTTTGAGGTGTTCTCGGAACTGAACAGGGAAGGCCAGACCATCCTGATCGTTACCCATGACATGGCTCTGTCCAAGAAGGTAAAACGTGTGGTGGCCATCCGAGACGGTAAGATCAGTTCGGAACGTATTTTAAAAGAGCAGTATGCGGACCGTGTGCGGGAAGCGGATATCGACTGGAGGGCGGAAGATACCCAGATCGAATATGCCATCCTGGACAAAGCACATCGGGTACAGATCCCGCAGGAGCTTATAGCGGAGTTGAATCTGCAGGATAATAAGGTGAAGCTGTCTGTACAGGATGGTTCCATCATCATCAGTAAACCGGACTGAAGAGGCAGAAAATGTACTCCCGGGATTCACACCGAAAATAATACCAACTACGATGAACGATCAGAAAGAAGGAGCGTACTATGTTACCTGTAAGATTTCATTTACCGGGACTTCGTTACAATTATCCTTTGAATATGTTTTGGGTGTCTCTTCTGAAGACCCATCCCGAATATTTCCGGGAAGGGGTGGAGATCGCCTCTTTCTTCGGAACCTTTCCTTATTCTCTTTGGAACGGCGGGCGGCTGATCAAAGACGATCAGTGTGATGCAGCCTTTGTAAAAAGCGTGATCAAGGCCTATAACGATCAGGGGATCCCTATTCGTTATACTTTTACAAATCCCCTGCTCACGGAAGAGGATCTGAAGGACCCCTTCTGTAATTTCTGTATGGAAGCCGGGCATAACGGGATGAATGAAGTCCTGACCGTATCGCCCATACTGGAAGATTATCTGAGAGAGAAATATCCCAACTATGCCTTTGACAGCTCCACCTGTAAGGAACTGCGTAATGTGGAGCAGCTTAGTGCGGAGATGCAGCGGGATTATAAATATGTGGTACTGGATTACAATATGAACAACCGGTGGGATGAGATCGATCAGTTAGAACCTAAGGAAAAGATGGAAGTGCTGGTCAATGCAGTATGTGTTCCCAATTGTCCCAGACGAGGCGAACATTACAAGCACATTGCCAGAAGTCAGCGGATCATCCTGGAGAACCGTAAGCTTCCGGAAGGAAAGAAAAAACCGGTAGAGCCCTGGTACTGTGAATACGGGGATCATAACAATATTTATACCATTCAGAAGTATCCTACTTATGTTTCGCCCGATGCCATCTGGAATGAGTATGTACCCAGAGGCATCCATAACTTTAAGATCGAGGGACGGACGGCATACTTATTCTCCCTGATCGACACCTACTGTCATTACATGTTAAAACCGGAATGTGCCGGGGAAGCCAGGCTGCTTCTGATCAAGAACCTGGAAAGTGCGGGGATCTTTACCGTAGGAAAGCCCAGACCTTCCAAATGGCCGTAAAAGGGCGAAAAAAGTAAAAAATAACCCCCCGGGGAGCTTGTGAGGGCCTGTTTCCTCCGAATATAATGAGTCTGCGATTGAAATATTTCTTATTTGGAGGTAGTTTTACTATGCATATGGCAGATGCCCTTGTTGTACCTGCAGTAGCAGGTACCATGTATGCCTGTTCTACAGCAGCGGCCGGAGTTTCCGTGCACAAGATCCGGCAGGAGAGCGATCCTAAGAAGATCCCTTTGATGGGTGTTATGGGAGCGTTCGTTTTCGCTACACAGATGATCAACTTTACCATTCCCGGTACGGGATCCAGCGGACACCTTTGCGGCGGTCTGCTGTTATCGGCACTGCTGGGACCTTATGCCGGATTTTTAACCATGATCGGCGTATTGCTGGTACAATGTTTATTCTTTGCAGACGGAGGCCTTCTGGCCCTTGGCTGCAATATATGGAATATGGCTTTTTACGGATGCTTTGTGGGAGCACTTCTTATCTGGCGTCCCATGATGAAGAAGGGAGCCACCAGAGGTAAGATCCTTGCAGCTTCTGTTTTAGGCTCTGTTCTGACCCTGCAGATGGGTGCGTTCTCTGTTTGCATCGAGACATTGATCTCCGGTGTGACGGAGCTTCCCTTCGGCGTATTCGTAGCAACCATGCAGCCCATTCACCTGGCCATCGGCTTTGTGGAAGGTCTGATCACCGCAGCCGTTCTGATCTTCGTACACGAAGCAAGACCGGAACTGTTATGGGGGATTGGCTCCGACGGAGAAGTAGTTTCTTCTAAAAGCAGGATGTCCTATAAGCGGATCCTTATTACACTGGCAGTACTTGCAGTACTGATCGGCGGAGGTTTATCCTATGCTGCATCTGCATTCCCGGATGGACTGGAATGGTCCATGGAGCAGGTGGCAGGAACCGCAGAACTGGAAGCTTCCGGAAGCGCTTATGAGACCGCAGATGCCATTCAGTCCTCTACCGCATTCCTTCCCGATTATGCCTTTGCAAATTCCGAGAATGCAGCGGGAACCGCAGTATCCGGTATTGTAGGCGGCGGCATTGTGGCACTGGTATGCGTGGCCTGCGCGTTTATCCTGCGTTCCTTAAGGAAGGAAAAAGAACCCATTCATGAGTAATATTACCAATGCATTACAGGAAATTGAATCATTGGATGAACTGGCTAGAAGAGACCAGGGGGTGAACAGGCTTCACCCTCTGGTCAAATTTTTCGTTACGCTTTTGTACCTGATCGTTACCGTATCTTTTCACCGTTATGATCTGGCAGGGGTGCTGTCCATGGCCCTGTATCCCTTTGTTTTGTTTGAGGTGACCGGGTTATCCTTTCGAAGAGCGTTGTACCGTTTGAGGGTCGTTCTGCCTCTGGTATGCATCATGGGAATCTTTAATCCCCTTTTTGACAGGGAAACAGTGTTGGTGATCGGTTCTGTTTCTGTCAGTGGCGGTGTACTTTCCATGCTGACCCTGATGATCAAGGGAGTTCTTACGGTGCTGGCTTCCTATCTGCTCATTGCTACCACCACCATGGAGGATATCTGCTATGCCCTGCGGAAGATCCATGTACCGAAGATCATCGTAACGGAGATGCTTCTGATCTATCGTTATATCTTCGTCCTCAGCCGGGAAGCGGGCCGCATTTACCAGGCCTATATGTTACGGGCACCGGGCCAGAAAGGGATCGCCATGAAAGCCTGGGGGCCGCTCATCGGACAGCTCCTTTTGCGCAGTATGGACCGTGCGGAAACCGTATATGAAAGCATGACCATGCGAGGCTTTGACGGAGAATTCCCCGGGGTACCCGGGCGCAGGATCAAGGCGCGGGATCTGCTGTATCTGGTTTTCTTTGGGGCAGGGATCCTGGCGCTCAGATGGTTCCCGGTGTTTACTTTGCTGGGAAGTCTGTTCCTATCCTAGCGGCTAAAATATATGTCTTGCAGGATCTTCGGCAGAGGCATATGTTTTGCAGTATAGAACATCAGAAGCACAGGCTTTATGAAACAGCTCTTTAAAATCAGCTGTTTTGCTTCGGATAGGGAGCAGCAGAAGTGAAGATCGATCAAAAACGGAGAAGAAAGAATGAGTCACATTCATATGGATGTGGAGGATCTGTCCTTCAC
>JAIKYN010000365.1 GCA_024683155.1 Lachnospiraceae bacterium
CAAAGATAAAGAAGCGGAAAGTGTCTATGAGATGTATTACGAATACATTGAGCCTGTTAAGAAGGTGGCCGGACACCGTGTGCTGGCACTGAACCGTGGAGAAAAGGAAAAAGTATTGACCGTCAAGGTCAACGCTCCGGAGGAAGATATCTTAAATTATCTTCAGAGACAGGTGATCCATGGGGATAATCCCTATACGACACCGGTGCTGAAAGACGTGATCAAGGACAGTTACGAGCGTCTGATCGCTCCTGCCATCGAGCGGGAGATCCGTAGTGATCTTACGGAGAAGGCAGAAGACGGAGCGATCACTGTATTCGGCAAAAACCTGGAACAGCTTCTCATGGCACCGCCCATTGCAGGGCAGGTAGTCCTGGGGTGGGATCCGGCCTTCCGTACCGGTTGTAAGATCGCTGTGGTGGATCCTACGGGAAAGGTACTTGACACAACTGTCATTTACCCAACACCGCCGCAGAACAAGGTGACCGAAGCAAAAGCCGAGATCAAGAAGCTGATCAAAAAAGACAAGGTGACATTGATATCACTTGGAAATGGAACGGCTTCCAGAGAATCGGAGCAGGTGATCGTATCCCTGTTAAAAGAGATCGATGAGCCGGTTCAGTATGTTATCGTAAACGAAGCGGGCGCTTCCGTTTATTCCGCCAGCAAGCTGGCAACCGAGGAATTTCCTCAGTTTGACGTGGGACAGCGTAGTGCCACCTCCATGGCAAGACGCCTTCAGGATCCCTTATCCGAGCTGGTTAAGATCGATCCCAAGTCCATTGGTGTGGGCCAGTATCAGCATGATATGGACCAGAAGAAGCTTTCCGAAGCTTTGGACGGTGTCGTAGAAGATTGTGTCAATAAAGTAGGCGTGGATCTGAATACAGCATCCGCATCCCTTCTTTCTTATGTATCCGGCATTACGAAGACCACGGCTAAGAATATTGTGGACTATCGGGAACAGAACGGCAGTTTCAAGGAGCGGAAGGAACTTCTGAAGGTTGCAAAGCTTGGGCCCAAGGCCTATGAACAGTGTGCCGGCTTTTTACGGATCAAAGGAGGCACGAATCCGCTGGATGCCACAGGGGTACATCCGGAATCCTATGATGCCACCACCGCACTTCTGAAGATGCTGAAGATCGCACCGGAAGATCTGGGACAGGGAGGAGTGCCTCTCATTTCCAGAATGGTGAAAGATAAGAAGAAGACAGCCGATGACATCGGCATCGGGGAGCCTACTCTGGTGGATATCCTGAAGGAACTGGAAAAGCCCGGAAGAGATCCCAGAGAGGATATGCCCAAGCCGATCCTGCGCAGTGATGTGCTGGAGATGAAGGATTTAAAGCCGGGTATGGTTTTAAAGGGAACGGTGCGCAATGTCATTGACTTTGGTGTATTTGTCGATATCGGTGTACATCAGGACGGCCTGGTACACATATCACAGATCACCAACCGCTACATCAAACATCCGCTGGAAGCAGTCAGCGTAGGGGATATTGTAGATGTGGCAGTACTGTCGGTAGATGAGCAGAAAAAGAGGATCTCCTTGACCATGAAGAATGTGAGCAAGGATAATCCACAGTAAATACAAGGGGTTGCGAAGCAGTTAAATTTAGTTTTAATTTTTATGAGGGTAAAAATATGAAGATCACAGTGGATCAGATTGGATATCTGCCTGCAGCGAAGAAGCTGGCGGTGGCAGATTATGCTGGGCCTTTCTATCTGGAAAACGAACTTACGGGACAAAAAAGCGAGATCCATGTTTCCGTAAGGGAGATGAGGATGGATCCTACTGCGGGGGAGAATGTATGGCAATTGGATTTTTCCGACTTGAAGGAGCCGGGATGTTTTCTGATAAAGGATGATCAGGGGAACGCTTCCCAGACCTTTAAAGTGGAACCGCATCTGTATAAAACCGTAAAGAATGCACTTTTAAAAGCCTTCTATTTCCAGAGATGCGGGATGGAACTGGAAGAAAAATATGCGGCAATGTTCAAACGACCTGCTTGCCATCTTAAGGATTCTGTTTTGTTTGAGGATCCGGGCGAAGTCCTGGATATTCAGGGCGGATGGCATGATGCCGGGGATTTCGGACGATATGTCAGTGCCGGTGCGGTTGCGGTGGCACATATGCTGTATGCCTATGAGCTGTTTCCGGAAGCCTTCGAAGATACGGTAAACATTCCG
>JAIKYN010000112.1 GCA_024683155.1 Lachnospiraceae bacterium
AGGCGATATGATCAAAAGTCATTGCGAGGATCGCAATGGCTTTTATAGTGTTTGCAGTTAATCCCTTTTTCATTTATACTCCCCTGTGTTTCATTAAACCCTATCCTTAATTATATCTGCGAAATAAAGGCTTTCAATCCATTTTTTTAAGGAAAGGGTGAAAAAATCGGACAATCCGTCCAAAAGCATACGAAAGTAAAAAATCGTCTGCCTTTTCCTGTATCGTAAAAGGGCTTTGACGTGGTAGAATACAGAAGTGAGTATTTTTCAGATACTACTGTTTGTTTAGAGGAGAAACATTATGGCAGATTATATTGTAACCTGCTGTTCTACAGCAGATCTATCCAAAGAGCATTTTGATAAAAGAGACCTGAAGGTCATCTATTTTCATTATGAAGTGGACGGAGTAGAATATCTGGACGATTGCGGGAAAAGTATGGCTCCGGAAGAACTGTTCCGAAGAATGAATGAAGGGGCGATGACCCGTACTTCACAGGTCTCCGTAGGCGAGTACAATGCCTGCTGGAGAGAGTATCTGGACCAGGGAAAAGACATCCTTCATGTATGCCTTTCTTCCGGTATCTCCGGAACGTATCAGTCTGCAAAGATCGCCTGCGATATGCTGAAAGCAGAATATCCGGATCGAACCATCCACGTAGTGGATTCTCTGGCAGCCTCCAGTGGCTATGGCCTTTTAATGGATGCCATTGCCGATAAAAGAGATGAAGGCATGAGCCTGGAGGAGCTGTATCAGTGGTCAGAAGAGAATAAGCTTCGTCTGCATCACTGGTTCTTTACATCGGATCTGACCTTCTTTATCCGTGGAGGCCGCGTATCCAAGACAGCCGGCATGATCGGTAAGGTATTAAATATATGCCCACTGCTGAATGTGGATTATAAGGGCGCATTAACACCCAGAGAGAAGATCCGCGGTAAGAAAGCGGTGATCCGTCGTACCTTCGAAAAGATGAAGGAACATGTGGAAAATGGGATGGATTACACCGGAAAGTGTTATATGAGTCATTCCCTGTGCCTGGAAGATGCACAGATGCTGGCACAGATGATCGAAGAAGCCTTTACCGGATTAAACGGCAAGGTGGAGATCAATCCCATCGGAGCCACCATCGGAAGCCATACCGGTCCCGGAACCGTCGCATTATTCTTCTGGGGCGATAAGAGAGAAGACTGATCCTTGTGACAATATGAATGCAGTGGTTCATTCATTAAATGAAAGTATGGAGCGCTTTACGTTATAACGAATATGTTTTACAGGCAGGTCCTGATCCGAGTGATCAGGACCTTTTTTTACGTGATTTTTACGACAGGGAGATTATAGATTTTACGTTGGAAAAATTGAATGAAAAATGTCATCATGCGCGGATTTATTGATGGTAAACAAATATCTGGAAAGAATCGGCGATCATGCCACAAATATTGCAGAGTGGGTAATCTTTTCCATTGACGACCATATGACATCCGACTAGATAAAGATGCTGTACATCGCGGGTCACTACAGAATATTAAAAAGGGTGATTACTGGTATAGATATAAACCCAAAACAGTGATAACAGGATGGGGTAGCCGATAAAACAGATCATCCAGTCCAGAGTGGAAAATGCCCAGGTACGGATCACAAGCCAAAAAATGAAACCTGTAAAAGCGCCGAAAAAGGCGGAAATGAAAAAAACAAAGTGATATTTGTTTCGAGCCTTCCATTTCCTGGAATCAATAAAGGTCCATAAAGTCTTCATGTTGCTACCTCCGTTTACAGGAAGTATAGGAACCACATGTAAAAGCTAAAACCACATTTTTGTAAGGTTTTTGTAAAACACATAGATTTTACATGAATTTTACAAACAGACCCTCAAAGGCTTTACATATCCATCTTATGATGAAGAAAAAATGTGGAGTATGAGGTGATACCTGTGGATATATTCGGTATTTTGACAATGATGGGTGGATTGGCGCTGTTTCTCTATGGCATGAGCACCATGGGAGAGAGCCTGGTGATGCTCTCCGGAGGAAAACTGGAGCGCATCTTGCAGAAATTAACGCAAAAAAGGATCATGGCGTTGCTGCTGGGCGCTTTTGTAACAGCGGTGATCCAGTCTTCTTCGGCAACGACGGTCATGGTAGTGGGTTTTGTAAATTCCGGGATCATGAAGCTGACACAGGCAGTGGGGATCATCATGGGAGCCAATATCGGAACTACCATTACCTCCTGGATCCTGTCTCTTACCGGGATCAGCGGAGATAACCTGTTCATTAAGCTTCTGAAACCCAGTTCCTTTTCACCGGTACTGGCCGGTATCGGTATTATTTTCATGATGACGGGGAAGGAAGGTTCCCGCAGGAAGATCGTGGGGAACATATTTCTTGGATTTGCAATCCTTATGTATGGGATGGAAACCATGAGCAATGCCGTTTCTCCGCTGAAGGATGATCCGGCTTTTACCGGGATGTTAACGGCATTTTCCAATCCGGTCCTGGGAATGGTGGCCGGTGCTCTTCTTACAGCGGTGATCCAAAGTTCCTCCGCTTCTGTGGGTATTCTGCAGGCCTTATGTATGTCCGGTGCGGTGACCTACGGTGCGGCAATCCCCATTATCATGGGACAAAATATAGGAACCTGCGTTACGGCACTGATCTCTTCCCTGGGCGCCAGCAAAAATGCAAAAAGAGCAGCCTTTATCCATCTGTATTTTAACCTGATCGGAACGATTCTGTTTATGATCGCTTTTTATGGCGTGAACCGTTTTCTGCACTTTTCCTTCCTGGAAGAATCTGCGGCAGCAGCCGGGATCGCTGTGGTCCACAGCTTGTTTAACGTAGGCTGTGCGATCCTGCTCTTTCCCTTCGGAGATCAGCTGGTGAAACTGGCAACCTTTACAGTGCGAAATCAAAAGGATGCAAAGGAGGAAACAGAAAAGGTGCGCCCTGCGGAATTGTCTGCACTGGATGAGCGCTTTCTGGATACGCCGTCTTTTGCGATCCGGCTTTGTAAAAGTGCCGTGATCAAGCTTTCCGAGTATACGCAGCAGGCGATCTTACTGGCGATGGAGACCGTAACCGAATACAAAGAGGAGAAGGTGGCAGAAGTAGAACGTCTGGAGCAGCTGGCCGATGATTTTGAGGATTCGGTGGGAACCTATCTGGTAAAACTGGCCGGAAGGGACCTGGGAAAGGAAGACAGTCATCTGCTTTCTATCCTGCTCCATTCCATCAGCGACTTTGAACGGATCTCCGATCATGCCATCAACATTGCGGAAGAAGCCCAAAATGTTCATGAGCATGATCTGAAATTCAGTCCGGAGGGAATGGCAGAGCTGGAATCTTTGGGAACGGCCCTCCGTGATATAATGCATATAACACAGCGTGCCTTTGCGGAAGGGGATACCAAAGCAGCAACCAATGTGGAACCTCTGGAAGAAGTCATCGATGATC
>JAIKYN010000060.1 GCA_024683155.1 Lachnospiraceae bacterium
GCACAAATGGGATGTGCCGCATACTCTCCCGCAAATACCTTAATGGTGCGGTCATAGTCATCATAGAAATGGGTATGGTCCAGAAGCCACTGGGGTTTTACATAATAATGTTCGTCAATGGCATAGGCAAATCCCTTTTCGTCCTTATGTTGACGGTAGAAATCCCAGGCTGCGGTATACCGTTCGGAAGTGATATCCGGGCCTGCGGAGCCAATGAGTTTCATGGAAGGATCTGCTTTATGAATGGTCTGTTCAAACAGCTGATACCGTTCAAAGAAATCCGCACGTTCTGTCTGCCACTGCTCGTTTCCGATGCCCATCATGGTCAGACCGAAGGGCTGGGGATGTCCCATTTTTGCACGGATCCCTCCCCAATAGGTATCGGTATCCCCATTGGCAAATTCGATCAGATCCAGGGCATCCTGCAGGAACTCCTGAAACTCCGGCGCATCAATGGCTACCTGTTCGGTGGACTGATACTGGCAGGCAAAACCCACGTTCAGTACCGGCAGAGGCTTGGCCCCTACCATCTCACACAACAGGAAATATTCGTAAAAACCTAAGCCCAGGGTCTGATTGTAGTGGGCATAGATACTGTGGAAATCATTTTCCGGGCAATTCCCGTGCACGGCCCAGCGGTTCCAGTTATTCTTACGATCCCAGGGATCATGCAGGGTATTCTTAAACCGATAACGATTCTCCAGGGTATCCCCTTCCACGATACATCCACCGGGAAAACGGATAAAACCGGGATGCATATCCTTTACGATCTCAAAGATATCCTTCCGGAATACACCGGCTACTGCATCTGCAGGCATCATGGAAATAAAATCAAATTCCACCATGCCCGGCTCGGACAACTCCATGACAAACTGACCGCCGGAAACGGTTTCCTTTGCTTTCAGGCGCAGTTCATACTTTCTCCAGAAATTGGCGGTTTCCGAAACAAACAGCTCCGTATCCACACTGGTGGAAGCATAGGTAACACCCTGCTTTCGCACATTCACATAGATATTTCCGTTATAGTGACGGGTTCTGGCAAAGAAAACCACCTTATATTCCAGATCTTTCTTAAGGCAGATGCCGTCATAGGCCTTATTGGTAAAGCCGCCGTTTTTTTCCTTGGCGGTAAAGCGCAGATAATGCGGGTTCTCCGTCGATAACGGAGATCCGGTCACCACCTTGAGATCCCCTGCCTTCTCCTCCGGATAAGCACTCCAGCCGTACAGACCGTCCTCCACGGTATAATAATCATCTTTATCGCCAAAGGCTTCTACGAACTCAAAGCTGCGGTTCTCGATCATTTCCGCATACAGACCGCCGTCTGCCGCATAATTGATGTCTTCGAAGAATAAACCGATCATATCCGGATGGATATCCACGGCTTTCTCATTACGGATCCTAAGTTCCATTTTTCTCTCCATTTCCCATATATCGTTTTTTTATTCTGATGATACTGCATCTGCATCTGCTTTACACTGCAGGATCCTGCAAATCCACAGGATCTTTCTGCAGGATGCAGGTAAATGAGCGGCAGTCCCCACTGCCCACTCCTGTAGTATCAGCGGATGGCGTCGTCAATGGCAGCCACTTCTTCCTCGGTAAATTCCAGGTTCTCAATGGCCTTGATGTTATCCAGGATCTGCTCGGGCTTGGAGGCTCCGGCCAGTACACTGGTGATCACGTCTTCTTTTAACAGCCATGCCAGGGCCATCTCTGCCAGGGTCTGGCCACGGTCGGCAGCAATATCATTTAACTTACGGATCTGTGCCAGTTTTTCTTCCGTTAAAGCGCCTTCCTTCAGGAACCGTCCGTCGGTACGCACACGGCTGTCCTCCGGGATGCCGTTGAGATAACGGTTGGTCAATGTTCCCTGGGCCAGAGGGCTGAAACAGATGATCCCCTTGCCCAGCTTATCTGCCATGGTTTTCAGACCGTTCTTCTCGATGCCACGATCAAAGATGTTATAACGATTCTGATTAATGATAAACGGACAATGCAGTTCCCGTAAAATAGCGGCTGCCTTCTCCATGGTCTCACCGTCATAATTGGATAAGCCGACATACAGAGCTTTTCCGGATGCAACAGCCTGTGCAAGCGCACCCATGGTCTCCTCTAAGGGTGTATTGGGATCCATCCGATGGTGGTAGAAGATATCCACATATTCCAGACCCATACGTTTCAGGGACTGATCCAGGCTGGCCAGGAGATATTTTCTGCTGCCCCAGTTACCGTAAGGGCCCTCCCACATATCATAGCCTGCCTTGGTGGAGATGATCATCTCATCCCGGTAAGGAAGAAAATCTTCCTTCAGGATCTTCCCGAAATTGCGTTCTGCTGCCCCGGGCTCGGGACCGTAATTGTTGGCCAGATCAAAGTGTGTGATACCGTTATCAAATGCGGTATGACACATGGCCTTCATCTTCTCATAATCTCCGTTATCTCCGAAGTTATGCCAAAGGCCGAAGGATACTGCAGGTAGCATTAAGCCACTGAGTCCGCAGCGCTTATAGAGCATCTTTTCATATCTGGATTCACTTGCTGTATACATGTTTTATTCCTTTCGTTGTCACTTGTTTTCTTCCCTTTCGGTAATGGGGAAATGACTACAGAATGTTCTCCATACCGATCTTCTGCGGTTTTAAACCGCAGCTTTCATAGAATTTCATGGCTGATTCGTTGCAGGACCATACATTCAGCGTTACGTTATAGCAGCCCTGTTCCTTTGCGAAGGCACATACATGGTCATATAACTGCCGTCCGATGTGCTGACCGCGGGTGTTTTCATCCACACACAGATCATCGATGTACAGGGTTTTTACATCCGTCAGGATGTTATCATCGGGATGCTGCTGGAAGATACAAAAAGCGTATCCTTTGGTCTGATCCTTTTCATCCACCGCACAGAAAATGGGGCGGTTGGAATTTTGTAATAACAGCACCAGCTCCTCTTTGGTATATTTGGTTCCGATGTTAAACAGGTCCGGGCGGCCGATGTGGTGCACCATATTTACCTGTTTCAAAAGTTCCAGGATCTCCGGAATGTCTTTTTCCTTGGCACGTCTGATCTTCATGCGGTCTTCCTTTCTACGATGTAGTTTTCACCGGGCAGGGATCCGGTAATATCCATGCTGTATTTTCACCGGACAGTGATTCGGTGATATCCTGCTCTTTTGGCGTTTTTATTTCTGCATCCGCTTCATCAGTGCCGGACATTTCTTGGGCATACCCGGTCCGTACTGACATCTGGGACAGGCAAAGCATTTCACATAGGATGCTGCAGGATCCAGCACTGCCTTGGGGAAATCCGGGTCAGCAAGAACCGCCCTTCCCAGATCCACGGTGTCCGTAAGATCCTTTTCCAACAGGTCATTGACCGCTTCCGGCGTCAGAAGGCCGTTGACGCAGGATACCGGCACCCTTCCCCTGAAGTGCTCATGGAAATAAACGCCCAGTGCACAGACATCATTATAGGATGCTCCCTCCGGGACAATGGAAGGATCAATGGGGCCGATGCCGCTGGATACCTGCAGATAATCACAGCCTGCCTTCACATATTCTTCCGCTACCCGAATGGCACCGTCAAGGTCCGGATCGGCGCCTGCCGTACGAACCGAGATCAGGAAATCCTTTCCGCACACTTCCCGGATCCGCGCGATGATCTCGGAAGCAAAACGTGCCCTGTTTTCGGGGCTTCCGCCATATTCGTCGGTGCGCAGATTGGTCTTTAGCGCCAGGAACTGGTTGATGAGATAGCTGTGGCAACCATGGAGCTGCACGCCGTCATACCCTGCTTCTTTGGCGCGGACCGCTGCCGAAACAAAAGCATCCTGCATCGCATGGATTTCCTGCAGGCTCATTTCCCGGGACATACCTCCGTCACGGATCTTAACGGCGGAAGGTCCAATGGCTTCCCCGCACAGCGGATTGGCCGTAATACCGGTGTGATTTAACTGGATCAGTGCCACCACATTTTCGTCGTGACAGGCCTGCGTGATCGCTTTATGTCCTTCGATCTGTGCATCCTCCCACAGCCCCATGTGATTTTCTCCGAAGCGTCCGCCGGGAGTTACTGCCGTAGCTTCTACGCAGATAAGGCCCACACCTCCTTTGGCCCGCTCTGCATAATGCTGTATATGCAGATCCGTCACCTTGCCGTCCGCTCCCGCATAGTCAAACTTTACGGTGGGTGCCATGGTAAGACGGTTCTTTAAAGTCTTTCCGTGAATGGTAATGCTTTCCCCTGCTTTTGCCATAATTTCCTCCTACCTTGTTCTGCCTTCTGTTTGTGTTACGATCCCCTTGTGCATCCAGATACCACTGCGATACCTGATATGACACACGATGCTGACAATGATCCAGGTGGCACCGGTGGTCATCCATACGCCCCAATGTCCAAAGCCCAGGGGCCCCGTAAACAGGTACGCAAATACCACACGACCGACGATCTCGGCCAGTCCGTTGATAATGGAGAACTTCGCATCCCCCGCTCCGTTTAAGAGCGCTCTGGGAATATAGATGGTACATAACGGGAAGAAGCAGGCACTGGTGATCTTAAGAGCCATGCTTCCCATTTCAATGACTTCCGGTTCCCGGACAAAGACAGCGATGAGATATCTTCCGAAGAAGAACGCCAGTGGGAACATCAATGCTGTAAATGTCAGGGCTATCCCCAGTCCTACCCGGTACCCTTTTTTTACCCGGTCGATCAGTCCTGCGCCCATATTCTGGCCGGTATAATTGGAAACCGCACTGCCCAGAGAATTGTAAGGCTGCTGCACCAGCTGCTCGATGCGGCTGGTAATGGTGAAGGTGGCCACCACCGTAGCGCCGAAGCTGTTCACCACATTCTGCAGGATCAGGCAGGAAATGGCGATGAGAGAGCTTTGCATGGCGATGGGGGTACCGATCTTCAGGGCACTCTTTATGATCTCCGGATCCGGTTTCTTGTATTCTGCCGGAATGCGGAACAGGTAGATGGTCTTTCTTGCATACACGATGCAGCTCACCGCTACCATGAACTGTGCCACCACCGTTGCCAGGGCTGCGCCGAACACGCCCATTCCCAGGGTCTTTACAAACAAAATATCCAGCACGGTATTGAGAATACTGGAAATGATCAGGAACATCAGCGGTGTCCTGGAATTCCCCAGGGCATAAAGAATGTTGGCCGCTCCGTTATAAGCCGCCACAAATACCATACCCATACAAGTTGTTCGCAGGTAAATGATGGACTCTGCTATGATATCCCCGGGAGTCCCCAGAAGCCGAAGGACCTGCGGTGCTATGGCATAGGCCAGGCCGCTGACCACAATGGCTGTGGTTCCCAGAATATAGATGGCGTTCTGAATGGTCTGCTGTACCCGCTTTTCATTGCCGGCCCCGAAAAACTGGGCCACAATGACGCCAATTCCTCCCGCCAGGCCCGAAGCCAGGGAGAAGAACAGCCAGTGCAGGGAACCGCAGGCTCCTACTGCCGCCAGAGAATTTGCTCCCAGCACGTTACCGACCACGATGGAATCCACCATGTTGTACAGCTGCTGGAAGATATTACCGATAAACAGAGGGAAGGCAAAGCTAAGAAGCAGCTTTAGCGTACTTCCCTCCGTCATGTTTTTTGTCTTTCTATTGCCCATGAGGGACCTCGATGTCATCTACCTTTTTTCGGAACCGTTACAAACCTATACGCAGAATGTTCCCTTAACTGCAGGTAAACCCCTTTATCATCTCATTCCCTCAGTGAATATCGTATACGCTGCGCACCCGAAGCTTCTTCGGATCGCCGCTTAATATCTTCACTGTTTTGGAATCCCCGTTGAGATCAAAATAATTATCCGAGAGGATCAGATCCTCGTTTTCATTTAATATCTCCACACTCTTGGCGTAAGCCTTGGCAGATACCGTAATCTCGTCTCCTTTTACCGTAACCTTAAGCTTCGGATCTTCATAACGGAAGTATTTCGGGAAGGAGAAATTCACGGTTCCTTCGGAGATCACCTGACTGCCCTTTACCAGCTGATAACTTACATAGTTGGTATACAGATCTGCATCAGGCAGTTCCACCTTATCCAGCCATACACTGGTAAGTGCCGGAACCTTCACCTTCTCGGTATGCTGTTCCAGGATCTTTGCGGAAGGATCCCGCAGCTGCCACTTTACCGTAAGGTTTTCGTCTTTTAAGGTCTCATTGGCCACATTCAGGCGAATGGATTTCTCGAAATCAAACGGTTTCCAGTTCAGCGGTGTGCCGCTGCTGACCATACCCTGTTCTTCACAGGAGATCATGAGAGGCGCGAAGAAACGCTTTTCATAATAGTGAAGCGCCTTTAATCGTCCGCAATAATCCACACTGGACCAGCTGGCTACGGGCCAGCAATCATTTAACTGCCATACCACGGCGCCCATGCACTCGCCTCTGTGACGGCGGAAATGTTCCACACCGTAACGGATGCCGTCTGCCTGCAATAACTGGGAGGCATATAAAACCGTATCAAAGTCCGAAGGATACTGATAGGTCTGCTGCATATAGCCCATGATCTTGCCGTTAGCCTGACCATTTCTCTGATGCTTCTCCATGACGTAGGAGAAGATGTTCATATCCCTGGGATCATCGGTAAAGGTCTCGATGGTCTTACGGCTGGGGAAGGACTGGAAGCCGAACTCGGACAGATAACGGAAACGATACTTCCGGTATTCGGTAAAGGGCTTGTTGCCGTGCCATACTTCCCAATAATGTACATCGCCTCTGTGCTCGTCTCCCGGATTGTCGAAGCTTCCTCCTGAGGAAGGTGAGGACGGCCAGTAGAATACCTGAGGCGCATATTTTTCTACCATACGAGGCAGGATACGCTCGTACATAATGATGTAATCCCGTATTTCGGAGCGCTTGGAAACCCAGACGCCCTGTTCCACAAAGGTCTCCATCTCATTGTTTCCGCAAAGCAGAGACAGGGATGCATGATGACGGATCCGCTTGATGTTCTGCTCAAATTCACGGGTGATGCTCTTTTCAAAATCCGGTGTCAGATCATAGACACCGCAGGCAAACATGAAGTCCTGCCATACCAGAAGACCCAGTTCATCACAGATATCGTAGAACCAGTCGCTGGGATAATAACCGCCGCCCCATACACGGACGCAGTTGTGGTTGGCAAAGACCGCCTTTTCCAGAAGGCTTCGGGTGGTCTCGGGAGTCACTCTTCCCAGGAGATGATCCTCGGGAATATAGTCCGCACCCATGGAGAAAATGCAGATGCCGTTTACTTCGGCCGCAAAGTTCTCACCCCACTTATCCTTCTTGCGGTTCATGGTCAGGGTGCGAAGACCGATGCGCTTTTCGATGGTATCCACCAGGGTATCACCGATGTACAGATCTGCCTTCAGGGTATATAAATTCTGCTCGCCGTAGCCGTTGGGCCACCAGAGCTTTGCATTCTTAACCTCAATGGTTTCGGGAGAATCCTTGTACACCTTCGCCTTGCCCGAAGGATCGGTCAGCGTATAAGTGACGCTCATTTCCTTCATCCAGCCTGCACTCTTCTTCGTCTCGTCCAGGTCGATCTCCGGTGTCAGCGTTAAGGTTACATCCGTCGCCTTACCATTCTTCTTATGTTTCTGCAGGATCTCCACATTCTCTATGCGGGCACGGTCGATCCCCAGCAGATAAACCGGACGGAAAATACCGGCATCCGGTAAATGTGCGCCCCAGTCCCAGCCGAACATGCAATGGGCTTTCCGAAGGTGCACAAAGCCGGGCATGGCATCTTCGGTACCTCTGGTGGGTGCCTTGGCATAAGCCTCGGTAATATATTTTACAGGGGAGTGGAAATAAATCTTCAGCTCATTTCCCTTCTCCTTCAGGATCCGCTTTACGTCATACTCGTAATACTGATGCATATTGGAAACGCTGCCCAGTTTACGGCCATTCAAAGAGATATCGGCAATGGTATCCAGTCCGTCAAACCGAAGCAGTACCCGCTCCGATCCCAGCAGCTCCTTGTTACAGGAAAAGGTAGAAACATACTCATAGTCATCGTCCATGAGCTTTAACGCCTTCTCCTCATTGTCTTTCCAAAAAGGATCCTCCATTTTTCCTTCTCGAAGGAGATCCCCATACACCGAACCGGGCACAACGGCCTTCAACATGGTCTTCTCACCCACACGGTGCATTTTCCAGTTCTGATTTAACTCCTGTCTTAACATATAACCCTCCCAATTAGTGTCCTGATGCAGTTTTCCGTGATCCCCCCAACAGGCTCACAAACCGCTCTTTGTGACACATCAACTTCATTCTACTCTACGCCTTGACAAATGTAAATGTACGAATAAGTATATAAATTTTTTCTTATAACTTCCCGTTGTCTTTTCACTGAACGATGGTCGGAAAACCTTATCTCTTCACGGTCTGTAGCGGTCATTTCACCGTCAGTGTCCCGTCACTTCCCACCGTTACACCCATTGCGGAAGAATACCGCCGCATCTTGCCCAGGATCCGCGTCGCCGCAGAACCCGTAGCGGTAATGGGCTGATAATTGTTCCGGCCCTTGGGAGAACTGATGAGGCAAGGCACCAGCTTTACGCTCTGCCCCGTCTTTGCTCCGTCCGTAAAGGTAAACTCCTGCTGCCAGATCACCGTATCCCGGTTCTTGGGATTGGTATTGCCGCCAAAGCAGAAATTCCCAAGACTGTAGGCGATGTAGGCACCATTGTAATATTCTGTCCCCTGCAACACATGGGGGTGGTGCCCAATGACCAGATCTGCGCCCTGATCAATAGCAAAATGGGCCAGCTGCTTTTGCTGGGAAGTTACCTGTGACGTACTCTCCACGCCAAAATGTAAACTGGCAATGATCAGCTGTACCTCCTGCTCCTTCAGCTCATCGATGCAGGCCTGAATAATATCCATCAGTTCCCGGGTGTTGGGATATTCCTTGTTATTGGCATTATCCCCTGCACGGAAAGCGGAATTCACTGCCAGCATGCCGATCTTGATCCCCTTCACCGTAGTGACCGCCGTAATATCCTCGGAAGAATACAGGATCCCTGCTTCTTCCAGGTTCTTCATGGTATCCGTATAACTCTCTTCCCCATAATCCCTGCAATGATTGTTGGAAAAAGAAACCGCTTCCACCGAAGATCCCGTCAATATCTGCAGATACTCCGGATCTCCCCGGAACCGCCACTTCTTGTTGGGATCCGGCTCACCCAAAGAAGAGATCGTGCCCTCCAGATTCACCAGCGTCAGATCATCCCCTTCAAAGTACCGCTTTACCTCCTTCAGGAAATAATCCGGCCCCTGCTGATCGTAGACATTGTCAAAACAGTTGGAAATACCCGCCTGCTTCA
>JAIKYN010000066.1 GCA_024683155.1 Lachnospiraceae bacterium
CTTTTCGTCACACCCCTTAAATGTTTTTGGGTTATAAAATTACTTCAGAACCTGACCCCAATCGGAAATACCGATCACGCTCTTAGCCCAGGCATCGTGGGTTCCGTTTCCGAGATTCTCGTAAACAGCCTTTGCCTGATCTGTGAATCCACTGCCAATCGCAGGGTTCTCAGCAAATACGATGGTCTCGATGTAAGGACTTCTTGCTGCTGCCATATAAGCCGCATACATAGCTGCACCCTGTACATCCGCACCCTGCTGAGCAGAGATGGAAACCTCGGTACAGATGATGGGACGAACAGCGCCGCCGTACGTCATCTCGGAACGAGTCATATAGCTGGTCAGAAGACCAAGGTTCTGGAAGCTCATCATCTTGCCGCTCTTTACCTGATTAGCACAATAAGCGCCGTCTGCGCATCCGGACATATTCCAGAAACGAGCCCAGGTAAGAGGTACAGTATGAGGATGGCAAGCAACGCCCCAGTTCACATTACCGGTTGCAGAGATCATGGAGTTGAATTTCTCCAGGAAGTCCTTACCGTCAAGGAATTCATAATATTCCTGGTGAGACTTCGGACGATTACGATCCCAGTTCTGATCCAGACAGATGAATACACGTGCGTTTGCATTTGCACTCTTAATTGCGTTATAAGCTACACGGAATACCTGTGTATATTCTCTTACATAAGAATCCCAATCGGAGTATGCTACATAGTTCCACTTACGAACATTTACTTCGTTACCGATGATGATATCCTGTGCTGCATTGGTAGCTGCAAAGTTGTGAAGGCGATTTGCCAGATCTACAACTGCAGTCATGTTGGAAGTATTCAGCATGTACAGGAACGGTCCCTCGGTAGGATGATGTGCATCTGCTTTGGATGCATTGGGGCTGTTCAGTGCAGCGTTGCTACCATAATTGTTTACCTGATAGATCAGGGAATTGAAACCAACGCCTGCGCCGGTATCAATATTGTAGTTGTAGAACAGCTTACCCTGAAGACCCTTGGCAGGTGTTGCAACACGCGCCTTGGTGTTGGTTGCTACCACTTCAGGATTGGTGATGTACTGAGGCTCATTTACCAGAGTTACGCTGGTTCCGTTGTTTACACCAAATACATACTTCATGTACAGGCCGTTTGCAGGAAGTGCAAAGGTAAAGGAAGGAGTCTTGGATGCTGCCACCTGAGCAATGGGCGTAGCCGTTGCAGCTACTGCATAATCTGCAGGCGGGATCGCATAAACATTATATACACCATTGGGTGCGGATACTGCCTTGGAAAGAGAAGCGCTGAGAGATACGGTATTGGCATCTACCAAACGTGCTCCGGGGCCGGATACGGTTGCAGTTGTTCCGGTGGAAGCGGTTGCGCCTTCATAAGGAAGACGGCCTTCTGCTTTCCCATGGTTTAAATAGTGCTGATACAGTGCATTTGCATCGGTACCAAGTGCTGCTGCAACATCCGGATAGGTTGCTGCGTAGAACTCAGGATCGAAGGTGCCACCGTCAGCCATTGTCTGAGGTGCTGCATATGCGGTCATGGAGAAGCCGCCTGCGCAAAGCACCATAACAAGCATCAGTGCGAAAAACTGTTTTGCCACATGTTTCATGGAATCATACCCCCTAAACGAATAAGATTTTTTTGGTTTTTAAAAGTGTGGTATGTTTTATTTTATACTTTTTTTAGATAATTTCAAGTCTTTTTTATAATAATTTAAGCCTTTTGTCAAGAATTGTACTGAATAGTGTCTGAATAAAATCATAAGAAAAGCCGAAAAAACATGGTCTTTTCGGCTTTTTGATATTTTTAAAACAGAACCGGAAGTGAAACGATTCGGAATCCTTACGCTTCCTCTGTCAGCAGCAGCATGATCTTATTGGACCGCTGTACAAACTTGGTCATGGACTCTGCATCCAGAGGGGACTGCTGCAGCTTTGCCAGATCGTAAAGCTGTTCACAGATCATCTCGGTATTTTCACCCTCTTTGTGTGCTACCACATACTGCACCAGCGGATGGTTGGCATTGAGGATCAGGGTTTCTCCTTCATGGCCGTACATATTCCCCATGTCCGGCATTCCCATGGAATACATCTTCATCATGTCTGCCATACGGCGTGCTTCCTCGGACAGGGTCAGAACGGATGAAACCTTCTTATCCTTCAGTTTCTCCACCTTAATGGTGATGTTATCCTTCTTCAGCACCTTCTTCATGATGTCAGCAACCTGTGTGGCCTGCTCTTCGAATTCCTTCTCCGCCTTCTTGCTGGTCTTGGAACGAAGGGCATCGCTGATATCTGCATCGATGCGGCGGAACCTGATATGCTGGTTCTTGGATTCCAGCTGGGAAATGAAAGGCTGATCGATGGCATGCTCCAGGATCATGGCATCCATCTTCTGTGCACGGAACATGTTAATGTACTGGCTCTGCTGTTGCTGATCGGTGACGTAATAGATCACCTTCTCCTGCTTTTCTTCTTCCTTGGCAGCTGCATCTTCGGCAGGAGCATCCTCCGTGCTGCCTTCAGGAGTCTGCTCATTTCCTTCGGTACTCTCTTCTGCCTCATCCGGATCGATCTTATTGACATCCAGAGCTTCAGGCAATGTCAGATACTTGCCGTCCAGATTCTTAAAGAGGATGTAATCGGTCATCTTCTCACAGAACTTATCATCCTTCAGGCAACCGTATTTAATGAAGGGAGCGATATCATCCCAGTATTTATCGTATTCTTCCTTATCCGTCTTACACATGCCGGACAGCTTGTCTGCCACCTTCTTGGTAATGTAATCGGAGATCTTCTTAACGAATCCGTCGTTCTGCAGGGCACTTCTGGATACGTTCAGGGGCAGATCGGGGCAGTCGATGACACCTTTTAACAGCATCAGGAACTCAGGGATAACTTCCTTGATATTATCCGCAACGAATACCTGGTTGTTATACAGCTTGATGGTTCCTTCTGCGGATTCGTACTCCATATTGATCTTGGGGAAGTACAGGATACCCTTCAGGTTGAAGGGATAATCCATATTCAGATGGATCCAGAACAAAGGCTCTTTGTAATCATGGAAGACCTTACGATAGAACTCCAGATAATCTTCCCGCTTGCACTCATTGGGATGCTTCGCCCAAAGAGGTGTGGTCTCGTTTAATAACTCGGGACGCTTACGGATCTTCAGCTTTAAAGGCTCGTCTTCCTGTCCCTCTTTCTTCTCGGGAACGATCTCCTCGATGACCTCATCGGTGGGAAGCTTTTCAGAAGCCTCAATGACTTCCGTGTCCTTGGTATCTTCCTTGGAAAGGTAGATCTCGGTGGGCATGAAGGAACAATATTTGGTCAGGACGCTTCTTGCCTCATACTCGTTACAATACTTCAGGCAATCCTCATTGAGGAACAAGGTGATCTTTGTACCTACCTGATCGTAATCTCCCTCGTCCATGGCAAATTCCGTACCACCGTTGCATTCCCAGTGAACCGGCTTTGCATCCTTCTTATAAGATAAACTGTCAATGTGTACTTCATCTGCCACCATAAATGCAGAATAGAAGCCCAGACCGAAATGTCCGATGATCTGGTCCTGATCGGTCTTGTCCTTGTATTTCTCAATAAAGTCCGTAGCACCGGAGAAAGCGATCTGGTTGATGTATTCATCCACCTCTTCCGCTGTCATACCGATACCGTTATCAATGATCTGGATGGTCTTCTTCTCAGGGTTGATGATCACCCGGATCTTTGCTTTATAATCGTCAGGCAGAGAAGTCTCTCCCATAACGTCCAATTTCTTCAGCTTGGTGATGGCATCACAACCATTGGATACCAGTTCTCTATAGAAGATATCCTGATCGGAATACAACCACTTCTTGATGATCGGGAAAATATTGTCGCTGTTTATGGATAAGCTGCCGCTTTTAATAGCCATTACAAATCACTCCTTTCAATTTCAGCCACAAAACAAGTCTAGTCTCGCCCGAAATAAAAGTCAATAAAAAACTAGCACTCATTTTTGCTGAGTGCTAGCAAGTATTCGTTTTTCCCATGATCACGGGATTCTTTCAATTCTAAAATCTTTCTAAACTTCCCATAGAGGCTCCTGTTGCTTCCGGCAAAATGCTTCCACTAATTAAAAGTTCTTCTCATGAATAAACGTTCTTCCCCGGGGGAAACGTTCTTCTAAGGAAACATGGCTTCATAGCGCTTAAAGAAATCCCCGGTGGTGATATCTTCCTCCTCCAGGAAATCCACCTGCTGCCAGAGTTCCTCGTTCATGATGCGCACCAGGCCGTCCACAAAGGCATTGTATTTTTCCCCGAAGACTTCCTTCTTCTTCTGTTCCACGATCTTCACCTTATTGGCATCGGTCTCCTCCCGGTTGAAGGTGCTGATACATTTAATGATATGGTATCCGTAATCCGTCTCCACCACATCACTGATCTCATCGGTTCCCAGATTGAAGGCCGCCGTCTCAAAGATCTCATCCATAAACCCTTTACCAAAAGTATAGGTACTGACCTCATCATCGCTGTATTCCCGGATCAGGCTGTCGAAGTTTTCTCCGTTTACCGCCTTTTCATGGGCTTCCCTGGCCTTCTTTAATGCCCTTTTCTTCTCTTCTTCGGAGCATTCCGTCCGGTTCCCCTCCTCATCGAAGGTGGCCGTGCGGATCATGATCTGCTGTACCGTAATGGTCCTTGCCTCGTCATCACTGACTTCCGGATTGATATCCTTGATCAGGAAATGATAGACTTTGTCCGCCAGGGCATATTCCGTATAGAGATCCTCCACCTTGGATAAACTGATACCTATGGCATGGATCTCCGTATCGTTAAGAGATGCGTAATACTCCTCTGCCAGCTGGTGGATCTTGTCCTGCTCTTCCTCGGTAAGAGAAATATTATAATTCCGGGCCATCAGGTTCATGGTCTTAACCTGGGCGATCCTGGCCAGAGCCATATCCTTGACATTCTCTTTGGGCGTAGTATCTCCCAGTCCTGCATCCCAAATCTGCATCCCGTATACCTGCTCATACTGATTCTGCATGTTGGTCAGGTATACGTAGAATTCCGGCAGGGTACAGCTTTCCTCTTCGATACGGAACAGCTCGTTATTTCCAAAGCCGGTGGTCAGGACCACCACCTGTTTTTCTCCGTCCTGTTCGGAAAAAGCACACCCCGTAAGGAGCAGCATCGTTATTAAGATCGTAACCAGAAGTCCGTTTTTTCTCATCCCTTGGCTTTCTTTAAAATACTTCTTGCCACAGACAGTCCGTTGGCAGATGCCTGCTGGAGACCACGGGTCACACCGGCGCCGTCGCCGATGGCACGAAGGCCATCCACACTGGTCTCGAAGTCTTCATTTACAATGACTTTGTTGGAATAGAACTTTACTTCCACGCCGTATAATAAGGTCTCTTCCGCTGCCAGACCGGGGGTTACCTTATCCAGGGCCTGGATCATCTCATCAATATCCACCATGATACGATGGGGGAATACCAGAGAGAGATCACCGGGCACCGCATCCTTCAGTGTCGGGATCAGATTGTTCCGGCAAAGACGCTCATCGGTGGTTCTTCTGCCTCTCTTATAATCGCCGTAGGTCTGTACCAGGATCTTGCCGCCGCAAAGCATATTGGACAGCTGCGCGATCTGCTTACCGTACTCAATGGGCGTATTAAAAGGCTTGGTAAAGTTCTTGGATACCAACAGTGCAAAGTTGGTATTGTTGGTCTTATATTCCCCGGATTTATAGGCATGACCGTTGACCACTGCCAGTCCGTTCTCATAATATTCCGTTGCCACTTCCCCGGAAGGATTGGTACAGAAGGTACGTACCTTATCATCAAAAGTAGGGGTATGGTAGATCAGCTTGGCTTCGTACAGGTTCTCATTTAAAAACTGCATGACTTCGTCACGCACCTCTACACGAACGCCCACATCCACAGTACCTGGCTTGGTCTCAATGCCTACTTTCTTGCAGACTTCCTTAAACCATTCCGCACCTTCCCGGCCGACTGCGGATACGATCTCGGGCGCGGTATAAGTCTCCCCGTTATCCAGCTTTACACCATACGCACGGTTATTCTCCACCAGGATCTCTTCCACCATGGTATTAAAAATGATCTCTACACCGCTGTCCAGCAGATGCTGCTGCAGCTTTGCATAGATCTTATAGCCTTCTTCGGTTCCCAGATGGCGGATGGGGCACTCTACCAGCTTTAAGTTGGCATTAATGGCCTTCTTACGGATCTCCCGGATCTCCGCCTGCTTATCCACACCGTAAACATTGGTGTCCGCTCCGAACGCCAGATAAATAGCATCGGATTCATGGATCAGCTGCGTGGTCTTATCGTAGCCCAGGATCTGGGGCAGGTTACCGCCTACATCCGGAGAGAGGGACAGCTTTCCGTCGGAGAATGCTCCGGCTCCCGCAAAACCTGTGGTAATGGAACAGGGTTTACAATTTACACATACCTTGGTGGTACGCTTGGGACAGGCTCTCTTTTCAATGGAACGACCTTTTTCCACCATCAGCACTTTCATGCCGGGGGCCTGTTTCATCAGCTCATAAGCACAGAAAATGCCTCCGGGGCCTGCTCCGATAATGATCACATCATATTCTTTACGCATCTTGATACTCTCCTCTGATCCTTCAGGATCTATTGATTTCGCTCATATTGATACTTCGGTGCTACACCGGTTTTCTTATATTCCTCCCAGGCTTCGGAAGTAACCGCGCCGGAACCGTCTATGGAATAAGTCACCGTAACATACTGTCTTTCGTTGGAAAAACCGGATTCTGAAATCTGCACCTCCGGATATACATAATAATATTTACCGTCCAGCGGAACGATAATGGTTTCTTCATACTGATAATAGGAAGACTTTTTTTCCATCAGATCACAGTGGATGCCTTCCGTGAGAGCCCGGACAAAATTGTCCGTAAAGACGATCTCTACCTCCGCAGGATAACTGTCATCCATCAGATCCGTATGGACCAGCATAAGTTCCCGCAGTTCCTCCAGCTGTTCTTTTACCCATTCCGCCGGATATTCTTCTCCCGGATCGATATTATAATTCACAAACAGGGAATTCCAGGTATCATACATCACGATGGTCCCGTCCTGGTTGATGTCCAGGCCGGTCCAGGCATAATCTTCCTCGTTTTCTTTCCCGTATGGACGGATCAGCACGGAAGCAAGCTCATCATCGGTATAGTATACATCCAGGTTGGTGGCCAGACGATCTATGGTCTGTTTGCGGGCATTTTCAACAGCAGCGGAACGATGCAGGGTCTCCAGATGGACATTCATCAGGATTGTACAAAAGGCTGCCACATACACCACCGTAAGCACCGTTACCAGGAAAGCAGGGGAAAATACATGGAAAAACTTCCGGGCAAATTCCACATTCCGGATCTCTTCCACCGTTCCCTTAATACCGCTGGTCCGGGTATGCCGGATCCCTCCCGGGATGCGCACGCAGTCCAGCAGGATCTCCAGACGGCTTCTCTGCTCCGTAGACATTTCCTTTGCCATTAAGGGTTCCAGAAAACGGGTAGAATCTATTTTCCGCACTTTCCCTGCCATGGTAAGTGCCAGGGGCGTACCCAGTAAAAGGCCGACGAGAAAGGAAGGGGCCAGAAAATCCCCGATCAGCTTGTCTCCATAGCCGCTTTCCACAATAACAAATTCCACCCAGTAAAAGCCAAAGCCCAGATTCACCAGCATCCCGTTGATGATAAGAAGCAGGCCTAAGATCAAGCCTCTCCAGTAAAACCCGTATTTAATGAGCAGCTTTCGATCTTCCTCGTACAGATCCGCAGGGGTCCCCAAATACAGATCCCGCTTTTTATTCCAAAACATAATAAAAATAATCTCCTGTGTTTTATCGCCGTTTTATTATAACACAAACCATCGGATGGAATTGTGCAACTCCTTTGGGATCTTCCCCCAATAAACATAAAAAAGGCGGGCAGGATCTTTCCTGCTCGCCTGTAAGAACATAAGTACTGCGCTCATGGCGCTTTTCCTTAAACCTCGATCTCGTGGATCCATCCTTCCGGAGCTTCCAGACGACCCATCTGGATTCCCGTAAGGGTATCATACAGCTTCTGTACCGTAGGGCCCATCTTCTCCATACCACTGGGGAAGCAGATCTCCTTGCCGTGGTCCACAACCTTTCCAACCGGGGAAATGACAGCCGCTGTACCGCAAAGACCGCACTCTGCGAACTCCTTTACTTCCTCGAACGGAACCACTCTCTCCTCTACCTTCAGGCCAAGATAGTGCTCTGCCACATAGACCAGGGAACGTCTTGTAATAGAAGGAAGGATACTGGAGGACTTGGGGGTAACAACCGTACCGTCCTTGGTAACGAACAGGAAGTTGGCACCACCGGTCTCCTCTACATTGGTTCTGGTTGCAGCATCCAGATACATATTCTCATCAAAGCCTTCTTCATGCGCAGTTACAATAGCATGTAAGCTCATGGCATAGTTAAGGCCTGCCTTGATATGACCGGTACCGTTGGGAGCTGCACGGTCAAAATCACTTACCTTGATGGTGATGGGCTTTGCGCCACCCTTAAAGTAGGGACCTACCGGGGTAACGAAGGTACGGAACTGATATTCATCTGCCGGTTTTACTCCGATGACGGGAGAAGAACCGAACATATAAGGTCTGATATAAAGAGTAGCACCACTGCCATAAGGGGGAACATAAGCTGCATTGGCTCTTACCACCTGATCAATGGCATCCAGGAATCTCTCTACAGGGAATGCGGGCATTTCCAGTCTCTTAGCGGAATCTACCATACGAGCTGCATTAAGATCGGGGCGGAACACGACGATCTTGCCCTGCTGTGTGGTATATGCCTTCAGGCCTTCGAAACAAGCCTGGCAATACTGCAGAACGCCGGCACACTCGCTGATGGTGACGGTGGCATCCGTTGTCATTGTGCCTTCGTCCCAGGCGCCGTTCTTGTAGTTGGACACATATCTGGCTTCTGTGGGAATATAACCGAATCCCAGATTGGACCAATCAATATTCTTCTTTTCCATGGTTTCTACTCCTCGTATTTCTATATTTAGTCACGCCAATTGTATACATGCATAATTATGCGCGCCATTTAAAAAGATTATCTACCGATTCCCATCCATTGTCAATTGCAGGAATCACAGAAATTGCTTATTTACGAACATATTTTACGAAGGTATAGGTGATATCGAAGTAGGTCATCTCATCACTCTCTTCTGCTACCACCCAGTCCGGATTCTCATCCAGGTTGGGGAAAAATGCATCTGCTTCGTAGGAATGATCGATCTTCGTCACATGGACCGTATCGCATAAAGGCACAAACTGTTTATAAATACTTTCCCCACCGATGATATACACCGTATCGGTATCAAAGGCTTTCAGTGCCTCCTTCAGTTCTTCTTCGTTATGTACCACAATGGCATCTTCCACCGTATAGGAAGGGTTGTGGGTCAGGATGATATTGGTACGGTTCTTAAGCGGCTTTCCTCCGGGGAAGGTCTCAATGGTCTTACGGCCAAGAACCACCACCTTACCGGTGGTCTCCTGACGGAACATCTTCTGGTCGTTGGGAATACGCACCAGTAATTCATTTTTATTACCGATCCCCCAGTTGGAATCCACTGCTACAATTGCCTGCATACTGTCCTCTTTCGTTTCTTTTTTTATCTTTTCTGCCGGATCATCATGGATCGGAATGGCTTTCGTTGTATCGCAAAGAAATCCACCGTATCAGATGGCAATGGGAATATCCTTCACCTGCGGCCCGGTCTCGTAATTCTCCACATGGACATCGTCCCTGGTAAAAGCATAGAAATCCTTGATATCCGGTGTGAGCCATACCTTGGGTGCCGGGAAGGTGGGACGCCCGATCAGTTCTTTGATGATGGGAACATGCCGGTCGTAAATATGGGCATCTGCGATCACATGGACCAGCTCGCCCACTTCCATATCGCATACCTGTGCCAGCATATGGACCAGAACGGCATACTGTGCCACATTCCAGTTATTGGCTGCCAGAACGTCCTGGGAGCGCTGATTTAATATGGCATTCAGGGTTAACTTATCATGTCCCTTCTTCTGGGTCACATTGAAGGTCATGGAATACGCACAGGGATACAGGTTCATCTCATGGAGATCCTGATGCACATAAATATTGGTCATGATCCGGCGGCTGAAGGGATTGTTTTTCAGGTCATAGATCACACGATCCACCTGATCGAACAGGCCCTCCTTGTACTGATGCTTTACGCTCATCTGATAGCCGTAGGCTTTTCCGATGGAACCGTCTTCATCCGCCCATTCATCCCAGATATGTCCTGCCAGGTCATGAATGTTATTGGACTTGCGCTGCCAGATCCAGAGCACCTCGTCGGTAGCCGTCTTAAGCGCTGTTTTCCGCAGGGTGATCAGCGGAAACTCCTTGCTCAGGTCATAACGGTTCACCACACCGAACTTCTTAATGGTATAGGCCGGTGTGCCATCCTCCCAATGAGGACGGACCTTCTCGCCCTCGGTACTGGTTCCGTTCTCCAGTATATCTTTACACATATCAATGAAAATCTGATCCGCTAAGCTCATATGGGTTCCTTTCCTTTATCGTTGCCTGTACGTTTCATTCCTTACGTAAATGCTGCCCTTATTACGGCCTCTCTCTGCAGGATCACCGATCCCACTTATCGGCCAGTGCGTTGATCTGGCTGGTAAATTTACCCAGATCCTTATTGGCACCGCCTTCGTTACGCATGATGACTGCCATGAGACGCTCACCGGCTGCCACCAGCTTACCGAATACGCTGCTGACGATCACAGCCTTCTTCTTGGTCACGGCCTTAGGCTCTGCGATATAGCTCCAGCCGGCGGCTGCCAGATCGTAAATGCTGCCGCTGTATGGTGCAAATGCATTGAGATCGTACTCATTCTTCAGGCACTCCGCAAAGGCGGTACAACTGGTATCCTCTCCATGGACGATAAAATACATGGTGGGATGATTCTTAAAGGCTGTGGCCCAGTCGATGAGCCCCTGCTTATCCGCATGTCCGGACAGACCGGTTAAGGTACGGATCTGTGCCCGCACTGCTACCAGTTCACCGAACAGCTTTACTTCGTCTGCCGAACCATCCACCAGGATACGGCCAAGGGTTCCTTCTGCCTGATATCCCACAAAGAGGATGGTGCTTTCCGGGCGCCACAGATTATGCTTTAAATGATGACGGATACGGCCTGCATCACACATACCCGATGCGGAAATGATCACCTTGGGATCTCCGTCATTGTTGATGTCTTTGGATTCTTCACTGGTGATGGACAGATTCAGTCCCGGGAAAGTAATGGGATTGATGCCCTTGATCATCAGCTCTCTGGCTTCCTCATCAAAACAGGAATCCTGATTCTTTACGAAAATGCCGGTAGCTTCCACGGCCAGAGGAGAATCCACAAATACGGGGAAATCTCCGTAGCCCTGTACCAGCTTGTCTTCCTTGATCCGGCGGATGAAATATAAGATCTCCTGGGTTCTTCCCACCGCAAAGGAAGGAATGACCACATTGCCGCCCTTATCAAAGGTCTCCTGTATGATCTGGGCCAGTTCATGGATATAGTCGCTATGTCCCTCTTCGTGATAACGGGTTCCGTAAGTGGACTCCATGACCACATAATCGGCTTCATCCGTGGTCTGGGGATCATTTAACAGCGGCTGGTTCTTATTTCCGATATCACCGGAAAATACGATCTTCTTCTGTACCTCTCCTTCGGTGAGCCACACCTCGATACTGGAAGATCCCAACAGGTGTCCGATATCCGTAAACCGGATCTGTACACCGTCGCACACGGTGATGATGTGATTGTATTTACAGGGGATCAGCCGGTCGATGGCTGCATTGGCATCCTCCATATTGTATAAAGGCACCACCTGATTATTGGCGCTTCGCTTCGCCTTCCGGTTCTTCCACTCTGCTTCCTGCATCTGTATATGGGCACAGTCCCGCAGCATGATCTCACACAGATCGGCGGTTGCCTCCGTACAATAGATCTTTCCCCGAAAGCCCTTGGATGCCAAAAGCGGCAGATAACCACTGTGGTCCACGTGCGCATGGGTCAGGAACACGTAATCGATCTCTCCTTCCGATACCGGAAGAGGGGCATTCTCAAATACGTTAAAGCCCTGTTCCATACCATAGTCCACCAGAATGTGCCTGCCGTTTACCTCAAGATAATGACAGCTTCCGGTTACCTCATGGTCCGCTCCTATAAATGTCAGTTTCACCTATACCTCCTCGGGTGATGGTAACTCCCCTGTTTTTCCGTATTTACAGCGTCACACCGATGCCGAATACAAAGTAGCGGATGGCTACGATGATGAGCAGATGGACGGGATACGCTGCATAGAAGAAGTACTTGTACTGTCTTCCCCTCTTACCATTATACATCTGAATCAGGATAAATGCGGGAAAACACCACGGCTCAAATAAAAAAACCAGGTATCCCGCCACACCCTGCAGCAGACGGTTGTGATAAAGCTTATACAGGACCACCACAAGGATCGTTCCGAAGAAATAATAGTCGGAAAGGGTCAGATACGCCACTATTCCGCCAAGGACCGTGGGCAGGATCCAGCATAAGGATTCCACCAGTCCCTTTCGTTCATCGGCGTGAAACTTCTCTCTGCAAAGATCCACCAGCATCATGGTCAGCAGGGAGATCAGAAGGTTCAGAAACACATTCTGATAAGACGCATCCCATACACGGATCTGAAAGGCCATGTTAAACGGGATCTCCGAGATCAGGGCAAAGATGGCCAGATTCCTGAGATACTTCCCTTTGTTTTTGGTATAATGATACCCTTCTACCAGCAGGAAACAGTAGATAGGAAAGGCGGTCCGCCCTATATTACGCATCACACGGTAAATGATCTCCCAGGTCTCGTAGTCCAGAGATCCGTAGATCCCCGCATTCATACAGGGTAATAACAATGCGGCTGCCAGGTGATCGATGATCATGGAGATCAGGGCGATCCATTTCAGAGTGCTGCCGGGAAGTACCCGGATCTTCTGTAAAAACTGTTCTGTTGCTTCTTTCATACTTTGGTCAGACCCTCACTTGTCTCTTTTAATTCGAAAAAGACCGGACGCTCATCCGGCGTATGATTGGGCATGTGGATGGTCAGCATCAGCCTGCCTTCTTTATCCCGAAATACCATGCCGTGTCCGCCGTCCTTCTGGAAAATAGGCTCTGCCACATGACGGAAGGGGCCTGCGATCCCATGCTCGGAAATGCAATGTCCGATGGCGTAATCTCCGTTGTGGAAGCTGCTCCATACCAGATCCAGTCTGCCGTCTGCCAATGTATGCAGAAAGGGTCCGTCGGTTACATAAATCTCATCATTGGGTCGATCCTTGCGGTCCAGCTTTGTGGTCCAGGGCGCCTGGGATGCTTTTAATAAAGTTCTGGGCTCTTCCACAGCATGGGTCAGATCCTTGCTCAGTTTCATGGCGCAGATCTCACCGTCGGTGACC
>JAIKYN010000070.1 GCA_024683155.1 Lachnospiraceae bacterium
TCCTCCCGCACTTTTGTGTTACACAACCACTTTTTGCCGTGCTGATAGATCCACCGGCAGAGCAGGGTGAGCACATCCTGTTTTTCTTTCATCGTTTTTTCCTTTGTTTTTGTATATAGGATGGATTCAATTATTTTGGATCAAATTTGTCAGACTGCGATCCGAAGGATCTTCTGTGACAGATAAAGAGATGCCATATAGGCTGCAAGACAGGCGGTCATGATGACCACTCCTGTAAGATTGTGATACAGTCCGTCAAAATATCCCGGGCTGCTGACCTGAATATACAAAATAATGCCAAAGGGCATCAAAGACATGATCTTCTGTTCCATCTCCTTGGCCGCTACCATGGTCTGTATTTCTTTTCCTACCATGGTTTTTTCCGTAATGATCCCGGTGGTATTATCGATGATCTCTGTAAGATTTCCGCTGCTTTTTCGAGCGATCCGAAAGATCTCACTAAAATCCTTCAGCTCTTCTACCGGAACCTCATTGGCCAGCTGCAGCAACAGTCGATCAATAGGGATATTATTATCCAGGCCTACCATAAGCGGCTTTAACGCTTTCACCATGGGATCTTCCTCTCCGTAGAGGAGCTGCAGTTCTTTCCTTGCTTCCCGCACGGCATTTTCAATGGAGTATCCTGCCCGAAGGTTAACGGAAACGGATTTTAACCACTGGCTGACCCGGGTCTTGAGAAAATCCTGGTCTTTTCGAAAGTGCGCATCCTTTTCCCTCTTGTAGAAGAAGGGCACCACCAGTAATAAGGGAAATGCAGCCCACCATGACTGGTAAAAGAACCAGCTGAAGAAAACTGCGATCATAAGGGCTTTTCCCAGTGCTTTCCCGTCAATACTATGCCGGTTTATGGCAAGATGCGGCAATGCCCGCTGCTTTAAGCTTGTCGTCATGGATCAGTTCCCCCTTTCCGGCAAGTTTACCCAGAACCTTTCCGTTTTCATCGGAACCCTTTTCTTCAAATCGATATAAGGTATTTAAATGGATCTGCCCGTCTTCATACCGGTCCACTTCCGTGATCTCCAGCACTTTACGGCTCTTATCCCGCAGTCTTCCCAGATGAAGGATGATATCGATGCCGGATGCGATCTGCTGGCGAATAGCCGGAAGTGGCAGAGCTGCACTTCCCATTAGCACCATGGTCTCTATGCGGGACAGCATGTCTCTTGCACTGTTGGCATGGCCGGTGGACATGGATCCATCGGAACCTGTATTCATCGCCTGAAGCATATCCAACGCTTCCGCTCCTCGGATCTCACCCACGATGAGACGGTCCGGCCGCATACGCAGGGAGGAGTGGATCAGATCCCGAATGGAGATCTCCTGGCACCCTTCTGTGTTGGCATTTCTTGTTTCCATACGCACCAGATTGGGAACACCCAGGATCTGTAATTCCGCGCTGTCTTCTATGGTTATGATCCTCTCTGTCTTGGGAACATAACCCGACAAGGCATTCAGCATGGTTGTCTTGCCGGAACCGGTTCCTCCGCTGACGAAAATGTTATAGCGGGCTCTTACCAGTTTTTCCAGAAACTCTGCCGCTTCCTCTGTTAACGCCCCGGTTTGGATCAGTTTCTCCATGGTAAAAGGATGCTCCGGAAAACGCCGGATGGTAAGGATCGGTCCGTTTAATGCCACCGGAGGAAGGACCACATTGACGCGGCTTCCGTTTTCCAGACGGGCATCTACAATGGGAGAGGATTCATTCACCGTTCGATTGCATTTGGATACGATCTGCTGGATCACATCGGATAGCTTCTCCTCCGAATCGAACCGTTCGTCGTACTGACGGATCTTCCCTTCCTCCTCCACAAAAATATTGTTACATCCGTTTACCATGATCTCTGTAATATTGGGATCTGTGATCAGCTCCTGCAAACAGTCCAGCTGACGCATGGAAGCAAACAGGTCTTTTCGCAGTTTTTCCCGTTCGGGAAGAGGGATATATTGACGGATACATTCTTCCAGAAGGCATTCATCTATGAGGTCTTCCAGTTCCTCATCCGTCACATCCCGGGACATATCCATGCGATCTAAAAGTCGTTCCTTTAATTTCAGTTTTCTCTCGGATCGTTCCATAATTCATTTCCCTCCGCGTATTCCAGAAATTTCCTCAGCTCTGCCGAATCTCCGTTTACCGGATCCGGCGGCAGCTGCACCGCAGGCAGATTCCAGCGGTAGCTTTTTTGCAACAGATCTCCGTGACCGGTTACCTGTAGCAGATTTTCATAACGTTCCAGTTTGGTTCGGGAAACAGGATCCTGTTTTTCGATGGTAATGATCCCGTCGCATTCTCCCAGCAGGTCAAAGATTCCCTGGGTCTGCTCGCACAGATCCAAAAGAATGTACCGGTATTTTCTAAGGTTCCGGATCTCTTCTAAAAGAGCCATCCATTTCTCCTTCTCCACCAGATCAAAATCAATAAAAGAGCGAGGACCGTAGATCACATCCATCTCTCCCACCTTATGGATGAGACTTTCAAACCGGCTTGGAAATTGTGCCCTGGCGCAATCCATGTAGTACACCAGATCTGTCAGATCCCCTTCCTGCCGAGAAGGCTCATTTCCTCCCAAGGCCGAAAAGCACTCAAAATCCAGAAACAGGGTTTTTTCCTGCATGGCCAGCTTCTTTCCAAGTTCCAGTGCTGCGGTTGTTTGAAGACATCGTTTAATGGGGGAAAAGAATCCAACCATAGTCAGGGCTCTTCCCGGCCTGTCGCTGCCGGATACCGCCGCATCGCAATATCGCAGGATGCTCCGATAGATACCCTGCACCGTTTGAAACCGGGGGATTTCATGGACCTCTTCTTCGTAGGTGATCTCTTTGCCGGTTTCCTTAAGGACTAAAATGGTTTTCTTAGATCCTCTCAAAAGCCCGGGCCGGTATTTATTTTCCGATACCAGAAGCACTTCCACGGGATGTTCGGTTTGATATTCCAACAGTGCCTCCTCTTCGGAAAACCCACATACCTGATACGGCATGTATTCCTCTGCGGATAAACGCCCGGCCAGCGCGCTGCAGTAAGCACGCTCGCCATCATATATTGCCAGTATTTTTTGTTTCATGATGTTCCTTCCTTAGACGGACAGGAAAAATGGCTGCACCACAACGAGCAGACCGCCCAGAAAGATGGGTACAGCCATTCTGATTGTATGTTTCCTGCCTGATAGAATTTTTATAACGCCCATGATCAGGGCGAGAATCAGCGATGCAAGTAGAAACGCTCCTATTTTGTCCCCTTGCAGAAAGATCAGGGCTGCGGACAGCAGCTTTACATCGCCGCCGCCCAGCCCTCCTGTTCGATAGCCGAACAGGTAGCCCAGCAGAAGGATCACCGTTGCAAGAACGCAAGATAGGAGGCAATCCTTGATTCTGCCGTCAGATAGATAAACCAGACAACCCACCACTGCCAGTAATACCGTACATCGATTGGGTATTTTCCCTTGTTTCAGGTCAAAATACGCACAGCTTCCCAGCAGGAGGATCCAGAGAAATGTTACTATCATCCCCGCTCCATTTTTGTTTATTGATATTCTATGTATGATTTTTTGCTAATTTACCCAAATCTGGGTTGGATCTTTTCTTGGCCTACAAGGTAGATTGGCGTTTGATCGTCATCTCAGATGTCCTTGTGTCCGGCAACGATTGCAAGTATAAAACCAAAGTACCAGATTGTGCAATACCTATTTTTTAACTTTGTGATTTTTATACAAAACATAGTACGATGGTACCGCTTACATTTATACATCCTGCAACGAACAAAGGGACGCCTCTAAAGAGACGTCCCTTAAAAATCCTTGTATTTACGCGGTTTTTCTTATGCCTTAAAGCCCCGGTTCTGGTCGTAAACCCCAATACTGTCGTTTAATGCGGTCTTTCCGTAGGTCAGTCCGGTATACACTTCCTGGGTGTTCTGCATCAGGGGTTCGGAGGTATCTTCCTTCTCCAGTTCCCGATAGGCTTCACTCATTTTATGCACCATGGAAATGATCTGCGCCGTGGAATCCAGGGGCTTTTTCCCGGAATAGATATCCTCGCCCGCAGCACTCCTATCAAAGATCACATCTACCGCTCCTGCCATACGACTGCATTCATCGTAATAATACCGATACAGGCTTTTATAATTTCTTGCCAGCGGAAACCTGAGATCCAGGGAATTCATTAATTCCGCCAGACACGCCCTGGCATTTTTAAACGCGGTGATATAAGCCTCCTTGTCCCGAAGCTTTCGTGCGGCCTGGGCATCCTCCAGATACGCTTCCAGCATATCGTAGAGAATGGTGATCATTCCGGTTTTATTGGCTTTACTGATCCGCAGGGTAAATTCCTGCTTTCTGTCACTGGTCATGATGTTCCCTCATCTTTCCTGTGAACGGCTGCTTTACTGTAAGATCTGAAGAACCTGAGACGGTCTTTCATTTGCCTGTGCCAGCATGGACGTACTGGTCTGAGACAGTACCTGGTAGGTGGAATACTGGGTCATTTCTTCTGCCATATCCACATCCATGATCCGGGAGTACGCGCTGGTCATGTTCTCGGTACTTACATCCAGATTGGCAATATTGCTTTCCAGACGATTCTGATATGCTCCCAGACGGCTGCGCTCTGCGGAAATATAATCAATGGCATCGGAGATCTTGGTAATGGCTTCTGTTGCGGTATCTTCCGTACGTATATCCATATCATCGATTCCCAGTGTCTCCAGCGATACCTTGGGGATACGAACATCGATCACCTGGGTCTCGTTTGCTCCCACCTGCAGACGCATGGCACCCAGATTGGTAATATCGATGGAAAGGTTGGTCTGGGTAAAACTTCCCGATTTGGTTATGGTTTCCTCCACGCTTTCACTATCGCCACCCTTATCCGTAGTCACGGTTGTTGTGACGGTTTCGCCGGTATAAGTTCCCGTACTGTCCTGCGTAGTCAGGTTATAGGTTTCTGTTACCGTTACCGTTTCATCTACTGTTCCATCTGTGTTGGTCACGGTCTGGGTTACAGTGGTTTTCGTATAGGTTCCTGTATAGTCTCCGGAAGTAATATT
>JAIKYN010000117.1 GCA_024683155.1 Lachnospiraceae bacterium
AACGTAAGCCTGCGATCAATGCTACGAACAAAAGGATCGTCAGGATCGTCAGATATAAATCTGCTTTTCCGCCAAATAATTCCAATATAGAGCGACTAAACGCATTTCCGCTCAGTCCCAGGAACACGAGCCCCAGCAAAAGAATAATATATAGCGCAATGGCGAATGCTAAATAAATGTTTCCTTTATTTCTGTCCGGTACCATCTCAATCCTCAATCTGAACTATAAAAATCACTACGACATGCTGTTTGTTACATGAATATCCGTGATCGCACAAATATCTCCGGTGATCGCCGCATAGATATTTTCCGTCTCATCACGAACGATCGTTGTAGTATGAAGAGAAAGGCCGAGATTTTCGGTTTCCGTAATAATAGTATTGCCATTTCTCGTTAACGTAACGGTGATATCAATACCCTCTTTATTCTTTTCTCTCCATTCATTCCATCCCTTGAAATCCTTGGTCTGATCTGTTTCTATGATGTTCTCGGCATGCTCATCCGACATCCAGGTTTCCCCGTCCAACCGGATCACTCCGAACTCACGGAACTGATCACCGCTTACCGATGCATCCTCGGACGTAAAGAGCAGGATAAAGGGACAATGCCAGATCAGCCATGCCATGGGCAAACTGCGGGAATGGAAGGAAATAATGGTTTTACCTTCCTTTAAGAGAATTCCCTCTGTGGTTTTTTCCCGCCATCCGTTGATCTGAACGTTGGGTACATCTCCGGCAGGCGCATCATCGATATAGCTGATCCGGGGTGCGATCCGCGTGATCTGATCCTCCGCTACCGCATCCTCTTCCTGCTTCATTTTTATATTAAAGATCTCGCAATGACTTCCCGTGATGGCCAGATAAGAAAAACGTACACTATCCGGTAACGCAAGGGTGATCTCTACGGTCTGGTATTTGCTCTCGATACGGATCTGTACATGATCTTCTATACGAAATGCCCGGACATCGTAGCGAACTCCTCGCTCCTTCGTATAGGCATCCGCCTCTCCTTCTGCATTGGCTCCCTTGATCCGTTTCTTCTCCACATTACGTGTGCCTTCCGAAACGACCTCTCCATCCATACGGATCCGGGCGTACTCATAGTACATGAAATCTTTCTTTCCCCGCTCAGACAGATGGATCCGCTTATCCAGGGAATCAAACAGAACCAGGGACGGTATCGATTCCCGTTCCGAGAAACCATCCTGTGCTTTGCTATAGAAACGCATTTGCAGGATCTGATCTACCAGTTGGGTTCCCTCTGTACAATCGTTGTAAAGATTCCCGCAAGTCAGTCGTGTAGAAACTCCGTCCTCCGTTTGCTGGTCACTTTCCTGCATCAGGTAGGATGTGTCCTCATCCATCAGATTGATCATCAGACGGGCAAATTCAGGATCAAATTGTGTCCCGATCCCTTTATATACTTCCTCGCGCACCTTCTGTTGGGGAAGAGGTTCACGGTAACTACGCTTGGACGTCATGGCATCATAAGCATCTGCTACTGCGATGATACGGGCAATCTCCGGTATATCTTCTCCTTTAAGCCCTGTGGGATAACCGCGTCCGTCATAACGTTCATGATGATAATGGGCTCCGATACTCAGGTAGGGTGATTCATTGATCCGGGAAAGGATATTATTTCCGTGTACCGGATGTTTCTTGATCTCCGCAAATTCCTCATCGGTTAATGCACCTTCTTTATTAATGATCTGGTCCGGAACGCCGATCTTTCCAACATCATGGAGCAATGCCGCATAATAGACCTGCTGACAATCCTCCTCACTTTTCCCTGCGGCACGGGCAATCTTTAAAGAATAATCCGCCACACGCTGGGAATGGCCATGTGTATATTTATCCTTGGTATCTATGGCTGCTGCCAGAGCTTCCGCCGTCTGACCAAACAAACGGTAGATACGCCTTGATTCATTGGCTTCTTTCAGTCGCCCGTGATACATCGCGATACAGATCGTGATAAGAGACGCCAGATACGTCAGGTAGTTTGCCGTATCTCCGGAAGTGATGATATGCGTAACTCCATTGATCACTACTTCCTTGGGTTTAAAGGTCAAACCACCTTCATAGGTCAGTAATACGTTGTAAAAAGCAAAGAAACAGGAACTGAGGATCAGCACTGTAATGTAAGGACGATAGATCGTCAGATAGCCAACATAGATCATCATCATCATGAAACAGATGATCTCTTTTCCTCCCCAGAAATCGCTGTACGATACAAAAATACCAAAAGCCACACCGATCACTGCAAAATTGACGATCATGATGCGTTCCAAAAGGATGATCCGTTTATTCAGGAAGAAATGAAACAATGCATAGAGGATCATGACCATCCCGGAAATGAACAGGCATACATAGATGGTTACAAGCATGACATTCATGATGGTCGCCATGGTCGGTGTTACAGACTCACCAACCTGTGTAAATTCTTCAAGACGAAGTAAAGACGTATATATAATGCTAATGGCCCCGATGGCAAAAAGGGTCGCAAACCATCGCTTATTCATTCTGCTGTTTTTATAGTTCATAGCAAACATGCAGAATACAGCAAGACCAAGTCCGGTCAGAAGAAACAGCCAGTACTTGGAAGTATATTTGACCAGAGCCGTAAAAAGATCCATGCCTTCCTGGCATTTCGGAAGCACTCTGGTATAGGAGCGTCGGATCAACATCCACACTTCCAATGCTATGGTTATGATCCCGATGTACAGACTTCCATGAAGATTCGCATCATGGAGATAATCCTGTTCATATTGCCCCAGCTTCTCAAAGCCAAATAAATGTGCAATAGACCGTAAAGTATGTTGCATTTTTATACTCCTCTTCCCCAAAATCCCATGTGCCTTTTCGGCTTTATCATTCTACGCAACTATACTTTATTATATCTCGTATCTTATGATACTTCCTGCTTTTTTTGCATTTTTATGGAAACTCCTGCCGTCATTTCAATAATTCCCAGAAACTGATGGCACTGGCTGCTGCCACATTTAAGGAGTCCACTCCATGAAACATGGGGATCATCACGCGATAATCGCAGGCTTCTATCACCTCTTTGGGAAGACCGTTGCCTTCCGTTCCAAGCACCACTGCCAGTTTTTCATTTGCCCGGATCTCATCATTATCAATGCTGACCGAATCCTCCGTCAGAGCCATGGCAACCAGTTTATAGCCATATGACTGCAACGCCCGGATCAACGTCAGCCCTTCGGACTCTTCTTTCGTTGCTTTGGTCCATGGAATCTGGAAAACGGTGCCCATACTGACTCTTGCCGCTCTTCTGGTCAGCGGATCCACCGAAGGATAGGTAAGCACCACTCCATCCATTCCAAGGGCTGCTGCAGAGCGGGTGATCGCGCCCACATTGGTGGGATTTACAACATCATATAAAAGCGTGATCCGCTGTTTATCCTTACAAAAATCCTCTACAGAAATTTCCGGCTTTCTTTGAAGAGTCATCCATAAACCGCGCACCAGGGCATATCCGGTCAGATCACACAGGATCTGACGATCCGCCCGGTAGATCGGCATGGTTTCTTTCTTTTCAATTCCCCAGAGTGCTTCGATCTTCTCTAATACCGGCGTTGCTTCTGTATCAAAACGCTGGGTTTCGATGAGCATGGAAAGAGGTTCATAACCGGCCTCCAATGCCCGCAAAATGACATAGGGACTTTCCGCAAGGAAAATCCCCGTCTCAGGTTCGTTAAATCGGTATAATTGTGCTTCTGAAATCCTGGCAAAAACGTCCAGTTCCGGTGCGCTTATGTCCGTTATTTCAAGGATGTTCATAAGTAGTCTCTCACGTTGAAACTTTCATCGGTCGGCTGTTCTTCCTCCGTGATCCCGGATACAAACTCTGTCACGTGGGTTTCTCCGGTAGCCCGGTCAATATAATAACGGACCTCTGCTGCCGTATAGGAGCGATACAATACCACGATCCGGGTATCGTCGCTGGATTCCACTTCCCAGCTCACGTTATAAGTACCTGCCTCCATGCCTTCCTTCAGATCCGGAACCATGGTAAAACAATAGTTTTTAACGGCATCCAGCGCCATGGAATCTGTGATCTTATCACTTTCTGCAGCACTTTCTTCGGTTGCTGTCTCAGAAACAGAAGCCTGCTCCTGCGTATCCAACGAAGTCTCTGCTGTCGTTGTCTGCTCCTTTCCTTCGGGAGCCTCTATCTGCGCCTGCTCATTTCCCGGAATCTTCTCTACCGTAACTACGGTGGGTCCGTCTTCCCCTCCGCCGATCTGCGCCGTGCAGCCTGCCATAAGCAGTGCAGATATCAATAATACGCCAACTGTTCTAATTCTTTTCATAATATCCTCCCCTGATAACATTTTATCCTAAAACAGTATAGCAGGATATTTCAACCGCATCCCATTGTTCATTGAATCTTAAATAATTTATCAGATTCCGGCACATACCACGATCAGTGCTGCGACATAATAGATCACCGAGATCAGGTTGGTCCAGCCTCCGCAGATCACCATATGAAGGCCTTTGGGAAGTTTTCGTACCAGCGGTAATAACAGGACCATGACAAGCGGTGTAAAAAATGCCATCCAGAAGGGAAACGTGGTCCAGCCAAGCAATATCACCAGGAACATACCGATAAACCCGATTGCCTGGATCCCAAAGGACACCTTTTTCTGTGCATCCAGGAAATGGAGAACTTCATCCAGTACCCCCTGCTCCTCGTGCCGGCCGATCAGTCCCAGATTGGCACAATGACTGTGATATGCACCTCCGCAGATGATCCCCAGGCAATTGATCAAAAACAGCGCCCAGCCCAAGATTTCATACTTCTCCATAAACAGGACCAGATGAAAATACCCCACGCAGTACACAAAAGCCGATACAGGCCCAAGAATACCGCCGAGATACAGGCGTTTGGTGTTTACTTTTTTCATGATGTCTATGATCGGATACAACGTGCCGTCATTTTCATAATCATTCTTGTTGTAGTAGAGCGTCATATCTCCGCAAAACATGAGAAGCGCTCCGATCAGTCCGCTGAATAACATCCCTGTTAACATATTCGTTTTCCCTCTGCAATGCATTAATCGCCTTTGGTTAGTAATTACTAACATTTTATGCTAGCACTT
>JAIKYN010000164.1 GCA_024683155.1 Lachnospiraceae bacterium
CAGCGCTGAGAACTTTAAGCTCCTGGATGACCTTGCAGAGGCCATCGGCGGAACCGTATCCTGCTCTCGTGCAGTTGTAGATTCCGGCTGGAAGCCGAAGGATCTGCAGGTAGGACAGACCGGTAAGACCGTTCGTCCTCATGTATACTTCGCAATCGGTATCTCCGGTGCCATCCAGCATGCAGCAGGTATGGAAGAGTCTGACATCATCATCGCCATCAACAAGGATGAGAATGCTCCGATCTTCGATATCGCTGACTATGGTATCGTAGGCGACCTGAACAAGATCCTTCCTACTGTGACCGAGAAGGTTAAGGCAGCTATGGACGCTAAGAAGTAATCAAACAGTAATTCACTAAAATACCAAAATGCCTGACGGGCTCATGCAGCCTGTCAGGCATTTTTTATAGGTGAAAGATTATACTTTTTGGTGAATGTAAAGCGGATCTTGTTTCGCTATTGATCCGATTTTTTTCAAATAATGTAACCATATAGTATCTTTCTATCTCCAGGTGAAAATCATCTTCTTCCATGCGGCCGACGGTTTTTTCTACGATCAGGAAAGGATCATAAAAAGGAAGGTCGTATTCTTTCAGCATCAGTTTCATCTTATCGATAGGGCCGGTGATCGATCTTCCCCGGTGCAGCTGATCCCTCTGGAAGAGAAGGATTTTAAGAACCGGGCGCTGGAAACCTTTTTGCAGGAGATCCTTTCGGGGTTAACCCAGGAATTCCAGGATCTTCATGGAACGGTCCAGGCGAAGGATCTCGGAGATGTCCTCTAAGCGAATGCCGGTGAGTTCCGTGATCTTCTTAAGACGGTAGGTCAGAGTATTCCGGTGAACAAATAAGGCAGCCGCCGTATCTTTGCTGCTGAGCCCGCAGGTAATGTATGCCTTCAGGGTATCCAACAGCTGCCCATCCTTTCCCTGATCGTACTCCATAAGGATGTAGATGGCAGGATGCACGTAAGAGCGCAGCTGTTCCCGGTCCTTGCAGTCGTTGAGGATATGGAAGAATTCGAATTCCTTCCAGGGATAGAACTTCTGCTTGCGGCCCAGCTTGGAGGCGATGGAGAAGGTGGTCCGGGCGATGCGGTACTGCCCGGGGATCTCATCGATGTAATGGAACACATTGCTGCAGGTGGCATCATCGATCTGGTCGAAGAGTCTGGAAATGGTCAGCTCCTCCCGAAGAGAAGATTCCTCCTCCACTTTGACGAAGGCCACTACGTAATTATGATAGACGAACACGTGAAGGAGCTGGCGGAACTCGTTGAGCTGGTTTCGCAGGAAAGACACGTCGTGGAGCGTGCTGAAGCGGCCGCGGAACAGGTAAAGCTTAATAGCGCCTGGCAGCTGCAGGGTCTTGGACAGGAGCGTAGCTTCCCCTTCTTCAATAGGATTTCCGTTTAACAGATTGGTGAGGATCTCGGTGGAAGCGCTGATGAACAGATCGCCGTACTCTTCGTGGTACCGAAGAGATTTGGCCAGCTTCTTGCTGATCCGGGGAAGGAACTGCTGATGATAGGGCTGGATGCCCTTTTTATTATCCAGGAGGATCAGGTAACCAATGTGGTGCTTCTTATAAAACAGCAGACTGCACAACTTGATCTCGTCGGACAACGGACAGGTGACGAAGAAAGCTTCGGACGTCTTAGGAAGCTTCTCGGCAGGCAGCATCTCATTCATAGCTTTGATGAATTCGTAGGTACAGGAGCCCCGTTTGACATATTCCGACCAGAGAGGGTCGGTAACTTTGATCTCCCGGGAATAGTCGATGACATGGAATCCCAGATCGATGACCACCACGGAACGCTCCAGGAAGCGGGAAGTCTTCTCCACCAGTTCATGGAAATTTTCATTCTCATACAGCGGCGGAAAGGTGCTGCGATAGGTATCTTCGTAGGTCTCACTCTGGGAGCTGTCTTCCTTCTGCTGATTGCTGGCAAGGAGCTGTGCCATATCCCGCACATAGCTCTCCAGCTGATCCGCAGAGATCTGGATCTGATTTTCTTTAATGGTAGCATCATAGCTGTTGGTCAGCAGCTCTTTCATATAGGTATTGCCTGGTTCCATGTTTCCTCCTGTGTGCCGGGTGAACGGGTTTTTGCCGGGGGATCCGGTCTGCGTGACAGGGCGAAGGGAAGTGCTAAGGCACAGTTTCGGCGCGTCACAAGGACCATTATACATGGTTTGTGCGCGGTGCACAATACGGACGGTCGTTTTTCGTGCGGCAGGTCCGTATCTTTTTTTATGCCTTTTTTCTTATAATTTTCATTAGGAAAATGAACGGCATTTTAACACTGCGAATGCCACATTACGACAACAACAGGCAGTGTGGAAAGAGGTATGAAAATGGCATATGAAAAAATCTTTCAGCGAGGCCGCATCGGTGCTTTGAACCTGAAGAACCGTGTGGTAATGCCCGCCATGGGTGTGTCCCTTGCACAACAGAACGGCGAAGCCAATGAGCACATCATCCGCTATTACGAGGAACGTGCAAAAGGCGGCGTTGGTCTGATCATTACGGAAATCTGCAGAGTGGAGCCCGTTTACGGAACCGCTATCCCCAATCAGCTGGGTGCTTATGAGATGGGACAGATCCCTCACTTAGAGCGTCTGGCAGAACGTGTGCACAAGTATGGAACCAAGATCTTCCTGCAGCTGCAGCATCCCGGCCGTGAGAACAAGTCTTCCATGATCGGTGGCAGACAGATCGTTGCTCCCAGTGCCGTTATGTGTAAGGTAACCCAGGAGATGCCCAGAGCCCTGACCACAGAAGAAGTACAGGATCTGGTAAAGGCATTTATCCGCGGTGCTGTATTTGCTAAGATCGCCGGCTTTGACGGCGTAGAACTTCACGCAGCACATGGTTATCTGCTGGATGAGTTCCTTTCCCCTTATACCAATAAGCGTACCGACCGTTACGGCGGAAGCTTTGAAAACCGTATCCGTATCCTGGAAGAGATGATCACCGGTATCCGCTTTATGTGCGGTCCCAAGTTTGCCATCTCTGTTCGTATCAGCGCCGATGAATTCGTAGAAGGCGGCCTGAAGCTGGAAGACGGTGTAAAGATCGCTCGTACCTTGGAGAGCTTTGGCATCGACGTGATCAATGTCAGCAGCGGTATCTACGAAAGCTCCACCACCATTGTAGAACCTGCAAGCTTTGCACAGGGATGGAAGAGACATCTGGGAACTGCTGTAAAGAAGGCTGTTTCCATTCCGGTTATTGCAGCCAACAATATCAAGGATCCCGATGTGGCAGAAGAACTGCTGGAAACCAATGTCTGCGACTATGTTGCATTAGGCCGTGCGCATCTGGCAGATCCCAACTGGGTAAAGAAGACCAAAGAAGGCCGTGCGGACGAGATCAACAAGTGTATCGGATGTCTGTATTGCTTCGGCAGCCTCAGTGAAGGCGGACACATTAAGTGTGCGGTAAATCCTCGCTGCGGACGTGAAGTAGAGTATTCCGATATTGTAAAGAACGGTAACGGCAGAAAGGTTGCTGTCATCGGTTCCGGTCCTGCCGGTATGGTTGCAGCTCTTACCTTAAGCGAGAGAGGCTTTGCTCCCGTACTCTTTGAGAAGGAAGATCACTTAGGCGGACAGCTGAATGTAGCAGAAAAGCCTTTACTGAAGGAAAAACTGGGCGCTTACAAGCAGTCCCTGATCAATCGTGTGATGAAAGATTCCAATATTCAGGTCTGTCTGTCCACGGAAGCTACTGCAGAAGCTGTAAAGGCAGTCAATCCCGTAGGCGTATTTATCGCAACCGGCGGAACACCCATTGTTCCTAAGATCCCCGGCATTGACGGCGCAAATGTTATGAGTGCGGAAGACGTACTCCTTGGCCGTAAGGAAGCAAAGGGAAAGGTTGCTGTCATCGGCGGCGGCGTGACCGGTCTTGAGACCGCAGAAACCTTAGGCGACAAGGGTTGCCAGGTAACGCTGGTGGAGATGATGAAGGATGTTGGAACCGGCTTATACAAGTCTGTTTTAGTGGATATGATGATGCGTTATCAGAAGATGGGCATCCAGGTAAAGACCTGCGAGCGTCTCATGAGCATCGGCGAGAAGGATGTTACCCTGATGAACACCGTAACCAGCCAGATGTCCAAGCTGGAAGCAGATACCGTTGTGATCGCGCTTGGCGTAACTCCTGTAAATCAGCTGGTGGATACCTTCTACAACGAATTTGACAACGTATTTGTACTGGGTGATGCAAACCGTTCCGGCCGGATCGTGGATGCTACCTTTGATGCAAACGGACTTTGCTCCACATTTTTAGCAGACGAATAATCGGGAGGTTAAGATACATGAAAGAATTCGAAAACAGAGTTGCACTGATCACCGGTGCGGCAAACGGATTCGGTAAGGAATTCGTAAAAGAAGCATTTGCACGAAAGATGAAGATCGCAGCCGTAGATATTGAAGGTGCGGAACTTCAGGCATTCGTTGAGGAAATGAAACAGGCCGGGGCTGAGATCATCGGCATCGAAGGCGACCTGACCAGATTTGAAGAAGCAGAGAAAGTGGTCAATAAGGTAATGGAAACCTATGGCCAGATCGATCTGTTAATGAACAACGCAGGTATCGCACTTCCCGGCGAAGTGTGGAAGCTGCCGGTTCGTGACTGGGAGTGGATCTTCCACATTAACGTCATGAGCCATGTATATTTCATGAAGCTGGTCATTCCCATCATGTTAAAGCAGGGAACCCGCTGCCACATCGTCAATACCGCTTCCGTAGCAGGTCTTATCACCTCCAACGGTATGCCTGCTTATCACACCACCAAGCATGCAGCCGTTGCACTGGCAGAGAGTACTTCTTACGATCTTCAGGCATTGGGTGCAAACATCGCCGTCAGCGTATATTGCCCCGGCTTTGTACAGACCGACTTACATCACTGCGAGCGTCACAGACCCGAGCAGTACAAGGATGCTTCGGATCCTTACTACACCAGCCCTGATTTCTATGCAGGACAGAAGCGTGCAGAGGTTGTGATCCAGACCGGTATGCCCATCGATTCCGTTGGCATGCGTGTGTTCACAGCCATTGAGGATGAGGACTTCTACATCCTGACACATCCCATCTATACCACCATCATCAAGGATCGTGTTACCGATATGTTAGGCGGTAAGGGACCGGATCTCATCAAGCTGCGCAAGCGCTGATGAGAGGAACAAAAAAAGGAAAGAATCGGGTGTTCGGGAATTGGGCTCGGACACCCGGTTTCATGGGTTACAAAAATCAAAAAATGGGGGTTACAAACAATGAAACAAAAAGCAGTAAAAGTTCTCTGTGTGGCATTGTGTCTGATGCTGC
>JAIKYN010000207.1 GCA_024683155.1 Lachnospiraceae bacterium
GACAATCTTTTTTCACTATCTTTTTCAACAGTAAGGCCGCCGCCCGTTCGGGCACTTCCATGCGGCTTCTTTCAAAGGAATACAATTCAATATGTTAGGAACAGGTAAATGCTCAGGGTATCTTTCTGCCTATGTATGGGAAAAGGGAGATGATCCGGTAAATGCAGATGTGTGCAGCCTGGAACTGGTAGAAAAGGACGGAAAACACCGTGCCTTTCTTCTGGTATGCGACGGGATCCGTTCTCTGGAAAAAGGGCCGGAGTGTGCCAGACGGATCCAGGAATGGGCCACGGCTTATTTCCGGGAGGAGATGCTGCGTCTGCCATTTACAGGAAAACACATGTATCAGGCAGGGAACCGGCTTCTGTATGAAATCTGCCACAGACTGCGGCAAAAAGCCCGGGAGGAAGGAACAAATTACGGCGCAAGCTGCACGCTTGCCTTTCTGGAAGGGGAGAAGTACGCCCTGTTTTCCAGGGGAGATACCAGAGCTTATAAGATCACAAACAGGAAAACGGGAGGCACACAGCTGCTTACCCGGGATGATGTGGCAGAAGGCAAGCATCTTACGGGATGCATTGGGAGCTTTGGCTACGAGGAAGCGGAATATGTCACCGGAAGGCTGCATAAAGGAGAGGCGCTTCTTCTGTGCACCAACGGCTTCTACGGAAAGCAGGAAATACCACGGGAAGAAGGATGCGGAAAGCAGGAAATACCCCGGGAAGAGGGATGCGGAAAGCAGGAAATACCACGGGAAAAGGTACAACGAGGGAGACAGAAGAAACAAGGGATGGCGTGGGACAAGCTTCTTCTCCCCTCCGGGATCCGGGGAGAGGAACAGGCAGGAAAGCGCCTGGGAGAGATCGTTCGGCAAAACAGAAGGAAAGGAGAGCGGGATCATGCCACGGCTATCTGGCTAAGTCCCATGATGCAATGAAGGAACAGTATGAATTTCTAAAACCCTTGGGAGAAGGAGGTTTTTCCAGGGTATATCTGGCAAGGCACCGGATCCTTGGGCGGGAAGCAGCGATCAAGGAGATACCGCCGGAAAAGAAAGACAGGGAGAACCGAAAATACGGGCTGGAAGCCAGGCTTCTGGCCAGAGGGATCTCCGGGGCGTTGCCCTGTTTATATGATGCCTTTGAGGAAGAGGGAGCTTTGTATCTGGTGATGGAATATGTGAAAGGGCGGTCGTTAAAAGAGGAGATCCGCTGCGGTATGCCTCTGGCAAGGATCCGGGATACAGCCCTGCAACTTAGTACTTTCCTCATGGAATTACACAGCCATAGCCCGGCAGTGGTGTATCTGGATCTGAAACCGGAGAATATCCTGCTGGAAGAAAACGGAAGAGTACGGGTGTTGGATCTGGGAGCCGCAAGGTATCCGGATGAAAAGGGGGATCGTTCCTTTACAGGGACCAAAGGGTATGCACCTAAGGCTCAGGAGCTGGGAGAAAAGCCGGTGCCGGCCTGGGACATCTATGCCTTCGGGGTGTTACTCTATGAGATGCTCACCGGGCTGCCCATGGGGAAAATACGGGAACAATCATTAAAAGAACGCTTGTTATCTAAAGAGATCCCCATAGAATATCGGCCGGTTCTGGAAGCATGTTTCCTAAGTCCGTCAGGCCGATCCGGGATCCTGGACGGAAGCGGTCTGCAGGCAGCCCTGCAGGATCTGAAACCGTTTTTTCCTGGCACCGGAAACGGTTTTCGTATTTTACGTTCAATCCACTGTTGTGAGGTTGGAAAAAAGAATTTATAATAGAAGTGTGCTCCTACACATCTTTGTTTTTCGGCATCTTCAGGCAAAGCATAATTATCTGCAGCTTTGTGTCAACGTAAGATCATAAGTTCACTCACACACCATCCATAAGCAACATGCCATATAATCATAGAAAAAATGGTGGGCGATAATTTATCATTGAAATAATGATTGTTAACTGGTATATTAGTAACAGTCACTGAGGATTTTGACTGGTATTTTAGTATCAGTTTTGATAACAAACCCCAGAAAATGCGGTATTTGTTATAGGGAGAGGACTTTTTGAAATGAAAAAGAAAGGATTAACGCATACCCATATCGTCCGGGCCATGAGCATTGGCCTGGCTACTGTGCTGTCTATGGTGCCCATGACGGTTTATGCTGCAGATGGCGATCCGGATCATAGTACGGGTATGGATCCTTTGGATGATGATCATATTTCGCAGGAAAAGACCACCGATCAGAAAGAAGAGATCAAGGCTGCGACAGAGCAGACAGACAAGGCCTATGAAGCAGTGGAAGCTGTTCAGACGGCTGCGGAGACGAAAGAGATCAGCGTGGATAAGCCAACTGCGGATCTTCAGGAAGCGGTAGCGGACCTGGAAGGATATGCGCTGGAAGATATTAAGGAAGCCCAGGGAGATCTGCAGCAGGCAGATCTTGCAGTAAGCGCACTGGAAGAAAATCTTAACAATGTTGACAGTGAGACCGGCAGGGTAACCGACGCTGCCCTGGAGATAAGTACCGCTGCTTCGGAAGCACAGACGAAGAATACCGAAGCACAGCAGGCTGCGGCAGGGGCAGAAGAAGCTGTTACCTCATCGGAAGCAGCAGAGTATGCGGCTAAGGCAGGAGAAGCTGCCAATGCTTCCGATATGGCGGCAAGAACCGCTTCCGATAAACTGAAGGAAGCAGCCGGTGCCCTGGCAAATGCGGATACCAACTATCAGGAAGCCGAGAAGAATGCAAAGCTTGCAGAAGATAAAACCGATGCAGCTTTGGGTGAACTGAATGAAGCAGCGATAAATGCGAAAACAGCGGCAGATAAAGCAGATGCCCTTAAGGAAGCCATTGATGCCATTCCCGAAACCGATGAGATGCTGGTAAGCCTCGGGCAGGAAGAAGCAGATAAACAGGCGGAATATACCCGGCTTGCAGGTCTGGCGGATGAAGCCCGGGAAGCAGCAGAGCTGTCAGATAGTCTTATTATTACTGCAGATTCAGCAGTTACGACGACACTGGGAGATTATAACGCAGCACAGGATGCGCGCAGTGCATTAAACCGTCCCTCCCTGGAAGCAGAAGCAGTGCTGCGATCTTACGATACGACTTCGGATGAGAAGATCCGGGCGGCCAAGGAACTGATCCAAATGGTTACCGGCAGCAACGAAGAGGTTACCTTTGATATACGGAGCAAATGGTTTTCCTATGGTAGCGGTGCGGACAAGCGTACCTTCCGGGTATCGGTGGATGAGAACGAGAATGTGCTGGTAGATGAAGTTGTCAAGGGCTCCGGAGAGCGTCTGAAAGTATCTCAGGAGACCTTTACGGATCTTAGCGCTGCCGAACAGTATGCGGCTGAGAAACGCCGGCAGGATCTTGCAGTATTCTATGACGTTAGCCGGGTATGGTCGGATGGTACAGTTACCATTCACAGCTATGAGAAAAAGCAGACCCTGATGAGTACCAGCGTCTATGTATATTCTAATTTTGTAAGTTCCCTGGGAGCGGATTTCTATACCTCCTACGGTGTATGGGTTTATCGGGACAGAGGAGGAACGCTGCATGAGATCTTCGCTTATCCGAAGGAAGAGCATCGCAGAGATCAGTTCTACTATCTGGATCCGGAAGGAAACGATATTCCGTTATCCCAGTTCCAGTCCAAGGATTGTTTCCCGGGAATCTGCGTGGAAAGTATCAAGAGAGATATCGCGCCCGGATTTCATTCCTTATCCGTACTGGAGGATCGCTCGCAGCTGATCCTGGAGGCGGATTCTCTGCTGGAAAGTAAGAAGAGCGCCTATGATCTTGCTGTAAGCAATGCTGCAACGGCAAGGACCGATGCAGAGACCAAGCAGAGCCTTTACACAAGCGCGGAGCAACTGGCAAGTGCTGCACAGTCCGAATTAAATCAGGTAAAGCAGAACATTGTCGACTGGTATAAACAGTGCTACGGAGATTATAAGTCAAAGGCGGAAGAAGCCGAGAAACTGGCAGAAAGCGCCCGTGAAGCCCAAAAGGCGGTGGAAGAAGCCGGCCGGATGGTGGCCGAGTTACAGGATACGCTGGATCTGGATGCTACCGCATTCAGTGCAAACCGGGCAGAGCTTCTGGTAGCTAAGGCACAGCTGGAAGCCGCCAGAGAAGTGTATGCAAGTGCCGAGAAGAAGGCAAAGGAAGCGGAAGATGCGGCCAGGGATGCCTTAGAAGCGTTCCGGCAGGCAACGCAGCGAGTTTTAACGTTACAGGCACAGGAAAATCCTTCTTCCGGAGGAAGCGGAGAGACGATCACACCTTCTCCCGCACCGCAGACTGTAACGGAAGATATACTGGTATTTGAACAGGAAGAAAGCGAAGTACTGGGTGCCACCAGAGAGCAGACAGGGACAGAGGATGCCACAAAGCAGGAAGATACCGCTGCTGTAAAGGAGCAGCCTTCCGCAGAAGAGACATCGGAAGTAGTACCGGAAACCGGGACGGAGAAGGAAAGCCAAACAGAGCCTGCCGTTTCCATAGAAGATGGCAGTGAAAACGATCCGGCCATCATTGAGGACGAGGATGTGGCCCAGGTAACCCAGACCCTGCAGGAACTTACAGATGGTTCGCAGGATACCGCCTTTGGTTCTGTGATCGCAGTGGCTACGGCCCTTAGCGGAACGCTGATCGGTGGTTCTTTCCTGTTATTCGGGAAGAAGAAAGAAGAGCACTGATCCCTTCCTTTGACCTATGAGAATGAGTGTGATAATATTAGTTGCGGGTTTCGTGGATGCGGATCTTCGAAACCCGTTTTTTGTCCGGATAAGCGCCGGAGAGCAGCTTTTTTAATGCACGTTGATAATTTCATAGACAGAACATGACAGAATACAAATCTTCTCACGAGCGCCATGCACCATCCTACGGATGGTTAACGAGGTGGAGGGTGATCGAAGTATTCGGCGGATGCCCTTCCGTGCCGGTTCGGCGCGTATGTACCGGTAAATATGCGGGTAACTGCAAAACAGATTCGGTATAACGGACCAGTATTAAGATTTTATCATCTGTCCCAAGGGGCAGATTTTCATAGAAAGGTGAGAAGTATATGTGTGGAATTATTGGTTATGTAGGTAGTCAGGATGCAAAGGATATCCTGCTGGACTCCCTGGAACTTCTGGAGTACAGAGGATATGACAGCGCAGGGATTGCGCTGGCCGATG
>JAIKYN010000246.1 GCA_024683155.1 Lachnospiraceae bacterium
GTTTCCACAATGGTTTTAACCATGGCGTCACTGGCTGCTTTCTCCTCTTCGATCACAGCCATCTTTTCGGCATTGTTCTCAGTGGAAGCCTTGGCAACCAGGAAGGTGTAGATACTATATATAATAACAAGCAAAACCTGAATTTCCAACATAGGCATTGTTTGCGCACTGAGGTCACCGTAGCCACCCTTGGATAAAACAATACCTGCCGCAATGATATTGATCACGATCAGTCCGATGGACTGCATCATGGTATATTTCTTGTCATTAAACAAGGTGATCAGTACCATCATGATCAGACCGTAGGTAAATACCAGGGGATTGGCTGCGGTAAATACCAGATAGGAATACATGATGGCATACAAAACAGAGACGATATGGCGCAGGAGAACGGATTCATTATCCTTATTAAATATGGTCAGTTCCGTTACAATGGTGATGATGATGATCGCTGCCAATGCACCGATATAACCCCAGGTTCGTGAACCTTTAAAGCCTTCCAGAACATATGCGATCAGAATGATCAGCTGATACACAATATGAGTTTTGACAAAGAGTGAATTATTTCTTGCCTTTTCTGAACTTTTAAAATTCATGTAAATAACCCCATTTCTGCACCGTTTTTTTATCGTTGTCCCAAGATGATCGTCGCGACACGGGCACAAAAGCGACAATACCAATAATATTTTAACACAATTATGTAAAATGTGTAGATATTATTTGAAAATTGAACGATTTCTTTATTCTGCTTAAAAACCCAATGAACATAGGGGTTTTATGCTATAATAAGACCACTATGAGAGTAAAACGCAGGGAAGTATTTTCCATATTATTCAGTCAATTATTCATACTGATCTACGGAGCGGCATCCTTGTATCTGTATTACCATCAAAGTCAGTGGGTGGATGGAGCCGTATACGAATCGGATCTTCCTGCACATATCCGTATGGCTATGGAAGAAGGCGGGGTGTACTCACTGACGTCTTTGCTGTATCGGGTGTTGTATCCGCTTCCCGGAGGCATCTGGTACATCATTCTTCTGCTCACTCTGTGTACGGTGGGAGCGGTTTATGCAACCGCAGCACTGTTGCGAGAACTGGATCCTGTCCCGGACCGTGGGACGGGCTTCTACGAGATTGCGGGACTGATGCTGAATCTGGTCATGCCCTGTTATGTGAAGGGCTTTTCCGATGGCCGTTACATTGGTATGCAATCCCCTTCCATCTGGCATAATTCCACCTATATCGTCATGAAATTTACGGCGACCCTCTGTATCCTTTTTTATTTCCGGATCCTGAAGCGTATCACCGAGGAAATGAAAGGCGCACAGTGGCTTTCATTTACCTTATTGCTTCTTATAACTACGGCGGTAAAACCCAGCTTTCTGGTGGTGTTAGCACCTGCCATGCTGATCCTTCTGATCGTGGATCTGATCCGTGGCGTACCGTTTAGGCGGCTGTTTTTGTTTGGATGCGGCGTGATCCCTTCCCTGGGAGTGATCCTGGTGCAGAATGCTCTGCTGTTCGGAGGAGATAGCGGCAACGGATATGCAGTTTTACCGGGACAGGCGATGATGCAGCATACCGGATACCCCGTGGTTGTGACAGCGCTGTCACTTTTATTCCCGTTGGTGGTGCTTTTTTTACATGGAAAGGATCTGGCGAAGAATCGCTGGTATCTGATGGTCTGGTTAATGACACTGGTGGGATTTCTGGAATATTTCCTGCTGGCAGAGACCGGAACAAGAGGCAGCGACGGGAATTTCCTGTGGGGATACAGCATAGCCATCTTCCTGCTGTTTACCGGATCATTGATCAAGTGGCTGCTGGATTGCAGAGACTGGAAGATGGGGGTTGCAGTTCTGCTGCAGAAAGCAGGGATCGTTGCGGCCGGCATTGCTTTGATCTGGCACGTATACTGTGGATTGTACTTCTTTATCCATCTGGTGCAGGGAACTTCTTACTGGATGTGGGGATAAATCAACCCGAAGGTTTGAATAAATCAAATCGGAGGGTTGAGCAGATCAATCCGGAGGTGGGATAGAAAAATCGGAATGTAATAATAGATAAAACGAGGACGACCTACCAATGCTCTGCACTGATAGGTCGTCCTACTTTTCGTTCTCCAATGGACTTTTTCCTCATTTCTACTGGATTTATATAATCAAAAACGGATGCGATCGGGTGAAGCACACGCCGCCCTTTCTTATCCGTTTTATGTTCACGAAGAGTCGATTCAGTGAAGCACACGCCACTTCATCTCTCTTATGTTCTCCAGTGATTTATTGTATGTTTAGGATACAATGCAGCTGGGTAATTGTCAATAACATTTTGCAACAAAGATTAAATTGACTGAAAAGTCAGAACCTAAAGAACAACTTCAGAATTTAGGACAGGGGACTTTACAATCGGGGAAAGATAGGTTACCATACGGCTATACGACAAATCGTTGAAGAGAACAGTAGCTTATGGAATGTAACAGAGAGGGATGTCCCACTGGGAGCTGAAAGCATCCTTACAGGAAAGAAAGTGAAGACCGTCTCCGAGAGACCCCAATCCGGTCCGGTGATTCCGTTACCATCGTAATGAGTGATCTGCATTTATGCAGATAATCAGGGTGGAACCGCGTACCTACGTCCCTTGTGCCAGTATTGGCCCGAGGGTTTTTTTATTTTCAAGGAGGATAACATGGAAAGAGAAGAGTTTTTAAGCCTGTACAGACATTCAATCGCGCATGTGCTTGCAAAGGCCGTGATCGAGCTGTATGGAAAGGAAGTGCAGTATGCCATCGGACCTCAGATCGAGGATGGCTGCTACTATGATTTTGTGATTCCCAAGGCTGTAACAACCGATGACTTTAAAGCCATTGAAGATAAGATGCGGGAGATCCTGCGCAGAAAGGAAGACTGGACCTGTAAGGAGATCTCCAGAGCAGATGCTTTGGAACTGTTTAAGGATCAGAAGTTCAAGACAGAGCTGATCCGGGATCTTCCGGAAGATGAGAAACTGACCATTTATTACACCGGCGATGACTATGTAGATCTTTGCCGCGGACCGCACGTAACCAATTCTCAGGATCTGCTGAATGTGGCATTCCAGGTTAAGAGCGTATCCAGTGCATACTGGAGAGGCGACGAGAAGCGTGATTCCCTGCAGAGAATCTATTTGTATGTGTTCCCCAGCAAGGATGAACTGAAGGCGCACCTTAAGTGGATCCAGGAAGCACTGGAAAGAGATCACAAGAAGATCGGCCCTGCACAGGATCTGTTCATGTTCCAGGAGACAGCGCCCGGTATGGCTTACTGGCTTCCCAGAGGCTGGAAGATGTATCAGGAACTGCTGCGTTATTCCAGAGAGATCCAGGACAGACATAACTATGAGGAGATTTCCGCTCCGCTCATCAATAATAAGAAGCTTTGGCTGATCAGCGGTCACTGGGCGCATTATGTAAACAACATGTTCCTTGTTCCCGGTGTGACCGAAGGAACGGAAGCAACCGACAGTATGATGGTGGGCGAGAAGAATTATTCCATCGAGACACCGGATACCATGGCTGCAAAGCCTATGAACTGCCCCAATGCCATGATGGCATATAAGAGAACGGTTCATTCTTATAAGGAATTACCTATCCGTTACAGTGAGTTCGATGTGATCCATCGTAAGGAGAAATCCGGACAGATGAACGGTCTGTTCCGTGTACAGGAGTTCCGTCAGGATGATGATCATACTTTCGTAACAGAAGAGCAGATCAAGGACGAGATCCTGGATATCATCAGCATCGCAGATGAGATCTATAAGACATTCGGTGTAACTTATCGTGCAGAGTTCTCTACCAGACCCGATGATTTCATGGGAGACATCGAAGTATGGAATAAGGCAGAAGCGGCTCTGAAAGAGATCCTGGATCAGAAGTACGGAGAGGGCGGCTACGAGATCAATGAAGGAGACGGTGCTTTCTACGGACCGAAGATCGACCTTCAGATCAAGGATGCCCTGGGAAGAGAATGGCAGTGCGGTACGGTACAGCTTGACTTCCAGCTGCCTCACAACTTCGAGCTGACCTATCAGGATAAGGACGGCAGCATGAAAGAGCCTGTAGTTATCCATCGTGCGATCTTCGGATCCTTAGAGCGTTTCATCGGTATCCTTACCGAGCACTTCAAGGGAGCCTATCCTTTCTGGATGTGTCCTTATCAGGTTGCACTGGTACCCATCCGCGAAGAGCACAACGAATATGCACATAAGGTTGCTGACAAGCTGCAGGCTGCCGGAATCCGTGTGGAAGCAGATTGTACCGATGCCAACATGAAGGAGAAGATCAAGAAATTCAAGATGTACAAGGATCCCTTCATTGTGGTAATGGGTGATAAGGAAGCTGCCGAGAATACCGTATCCATTAATGTTCGCGGTTCCAACAAGCAGATCCAGAACGTTCCGTTGGATCGTTTCGTAGAAGAGTGCGTGAAGATGAATAAAGAGCGTACGTTGGATCTTCCGGAAGCAATTGACTAAACAACAGACTTTATCCCGGTGTGAACAGTGTTTGCACCGGGATATCATTTAAATGGGAGTAATAATAATATGTGGTTTGAGGAAGCAGTATTTTATCAGATTTATCCCTTGGGATTATGCGGTTCTCTCCATGCGGGGGATGAAGAGAACCACCGGATCTTACAGATCCTGGACTGGATCCCGCATCTGAGGAAGCTGGGAGTGAGCAGTGTATACTTTTCTCCCTTATTTGACAGTGATTATCACGGCTATGATACCAGAGATTATCGTAAGGTAGACCGTCGTCTGGGAACCAATGAAGATTTTGCCAAAGTAACCGGGGCGCTTCATGATGCCGGTATCAAGGTGGTGCTGGATGGTGTGTTTAATCATGTGGGCCGTAATTTCTGGGCCTTTGCCGACGTGAGGGAAAAACGGGAAGCTTCTCCCTACAAAGACTGGTTTAAAATTGATTTTGGCGGAAATACCGGTTACAATGACGGTTTTCATTACGAAGCCTGGGAAGGCCATTATGAGCTGGTGAAGCTGAATCTGGAGAATCCCGCAGTGCAGGAGTATCTGTTTGATACTATTCGGGAATGGATCAGGGAATATGACATTGACGGGCTTCGCTTGGATGTGGCCTATTGTTTGCCGGAGTGGTTTCTGGAGCTGCTTCGTCGTAAGACAGAGGAGATGAAACCGGAATTCTTCCTGCTGGGGGAGATCATCAGCGGCGAATATACCCGTTTGATCCGCGAAGGCAGATGCCACAGTGCCACCAATTACGAGTGTTACAAAGGCATCTATTCCAGTCTGAATTCCATGAATCTGTTTGAGATCGGTTACAGTCTGAACCGCCAGTTCGGCCCGGAGCAGTGGACTTTGTACAAAGGCCGGCATCTCTTAAGCTTCGTGGACAATCATGATGTGAACCGTCTGGCCAGTACTCTGACCAATCCGGAACATAAGAAACTGGCTTATGGTCTGATCTTCGGAATGCCCGGTATTCCCTGTATTTATTACGGAAGTGAATGGGGCTGCGAAGGACGTAAGGAAAACGGAAGCGATGATGGCCTCAGGGCAAGCTTTGAAGCCCCCTGTTGGACCGATCTTACGGAAACGATCGCCGCTATGGCGAAGGCCCGTAAAGGTTCCAAAGCCCTTCAGTACGGAGGATACCGGCAGGTTCTTATTACCAACCGCCAGTTGATCTTTGAACGTGCCGTGGAAGGAGAACGGGTACTGGTGGCAGTCAATGCCGACGGTAATGCCTTCCATGCTGATTTTGATGCCGGATGTGGCCGTGCCGTGGACCTCATTTCCGGAGAAGGACATGATTTTGGCGGAGGAAGTAATCTTCCTCCTTACAGCATCGCCTTCTGGAAATGTGAGTGATCCTGCGGCGGAAGGCTGTATGTTATATTGCAAAAATGCGGCGGAAGGCTGTATGTTATATTGCGAAAATGCGGCGGAAGGCTGTATATTGTATTGCGAAAATGCAACAGGACGCATTTGTGAGGTAGTGGTATGAAAGAGGAACACAGGGGCCATATGGAGACCACCCTTTGTTATATTGAAAAGGACGGGGCATATCTGATGCTCCACCGGATCAAAAAGAAAAACGATCTGAATGAAGGAAAGTGGATCGGCATCGGAGGGAAGTTCGAAGCGGATGAATCTCCGGAAGAGTGTATGCGACGGGAAGTACGGGAAGAGACCGGTCTTACGGTGAAAACTTATCGGTATCGTGGCATCGTTACCTTTGTTTCGGATCGTTATGAGACGGAATATATGCATCTGTTCCACATCACAGAGACGGAAGGAGAGCTGAAGGACTGTGAGGAAGGTGTACTGGAATGGGTTTCGGTGGAAAAACTCCATGAATTGCCACACTGGCTGGGCGATCGGGCGTTTCTGTCCCTCCTTCGGACACAGATTCCTTTCTTTTCCATGAAGGTACGGTATGTGGACGGGGATCATCTGGAATCCTGTCTTTTAAATGAACAGCCCGTGCTGTTTACGGATCGTCTGATATTGCGGCCGTTCATTGAGGAAGATGCAAAGGCTGTTTATGAAAATGCTAAAGATCCGGAAATCGGACCGCTTTGCGGCTGGATTCCCCATCCGGATATAGAGCACACGAAAGAAGTGCTGCGGGATATTCTGATCGGTCCTGATTCCTTTGCCATTGTGCGGGTGGATACGGGGGATCCCATTGGAGCCTGCAGTTTGTTTCCGGTATCCGGTAAGAAGGTCCGGGAAAACGAAACAGCGGAAGAGATCGGCTACTGGCTGGGCAGAGACTACTGGGGGCAGGGTTATGCTACCGAGATTGTTAAGGAACTGCAGCGATATGCCTTCGAAGAAAAACAACTGGACGCCTTGTGGTGCTGTTACTATGATGGAAATGAGCGATCTCACAATGTTCAGACGAAATGCGGCTTCGTTCATGAATACAGTGAGGTGGTGGAAAGACGTCTCCTGGGAGATAAGATGTTAAACCACAGTCAACGCATCAGCCGCAGTAAGTGGGAGGATATGTGATGTTACCCAAAGACCCGAATATGTTACTGAGTATGATCAATATGAAACTGCGCGATTCCGGGAAAAATCTGGAAGAATTATGCGAAGATATGGATGTTGCCGTGGAGGAGGTCACAGAGCCTTTACGGCAGGCCGGATATGTATATGATCCGGAACACAATTGGTTTCGATGAGCCTTCTGCAGATGTATAATTAATCATTGCCACTGGCTGGTTTGAGAGTGTATGATGGTGGTGATGCAGATGCTTACAGGTGCGATGGGGAGATATCGCAGGGGCATGTGCAGAACCGTATATTCAATCAGATACAGGAGGGTAAGCGAATGAAGAATTTCATTAAGGAGTTCAAAGAGTTTATTTCCAAAGGGGATGTAATGAGCATGGCTGTCGGTATCATCATCGGCGGTGCTTTTACAGCGATCATCACTTCGATCGTAAACGACCTGATCGGACCCATCATCGGTATGATCTGCGGTGGTATTGATTTCAGCGCATTGGCTGTACAGGTTGGCGATGCAAGTCTGATGGTTGGTAACTTCATTCAGGCTGTGATCAATTTCCTGATCACCGCACTGGTGCTGTTCTGCATCCTTAAGACCTTTAACAAGGCAAAGGAAAAGATGGATGCTCTTAAGAAGAAGGAAGAAGAAAAGGCAGCAGAGGAGTCTCCTGCAGCAGATATCGTTCTTCTGACTGAGATCAGAGACCTGTTAAAGAACCAGAAGTAATTGTTATAAGTAGAAACAGACAATACGATGGCCGGCACAGGGTGTGTCGGCCATTCCGTGTGTTAATCGAGGATATTTTGTTGGAAGTTACAGTTGACGGATTAAAGATTCAATACAAGATCACAGGACCGGATGAGGGATGGGCTGCAGATACCGGAGAAGACAAGAAGTATGTAGCCATTCTTCAGGGGTGGGGCACCACCATGCCGGTATATGATTCTGTGGCAGCTGCCCTGAAGGACGGATATTATGTGATCCAGCTGGATCTGCCCGGATTCGGCGGCAGTGAAGAACCGGCGAAGTCCTGGGATGTAAAGGAATATAGTACCTTTTTTGTGCATTTTCTTAAGGCGCTGAACATCCATAAGCTTTCCATCATCGCCCATTCCTATGGCGGAAGAATGACCATTGAATTATTATCCGATCCGAGGAATCCGCTGACGGTAGAGAAAGTAGTTCTTATGGATGCGGCCGGTATCATGCCGGTACGTTCCGCTTCTTATAAGAGAAAAGTAAAATGGTACAAGTTCTGCAAAAAGGTGATCACATCAAAGCCTATAGCAGCCCTTTGTCCCGACATGGTAGAAGACTGGAAGAAACGCCAGGGTTCTGCCGATTACCGTAACGCAACGCCCATTATGAGAGAAAGTCTGGTGAAAGCAGTCAACTATGACCAGACACATCTTCTCCCGTTGATCAAACAGGACACTCTGCTGATCTGGGGAGATGCCGATACAGCCACACCCATCGAAGACGGACGGAAGATGGATCAGCTGATCCCCAATTCCGGTCTGGTGGTGGTCAAAGGAGGAACCCATTATGCGTTCCTGGATCAGCCGGCCCTTTGCAGGAATGTGCTTCGTTCCTATTTTGGCCTGTCTTAAGGAGTATTTATCATGATCTTGACGATGATCTGTAAAATATGTGTCCTGGTGGCAGCAGTTCTTGATTTTTGTCTGATCCTGCGCTATAACCTGCACATGTTTCAGTTGAACGGATATAAGAATAAAGAGCACCTTCCCTGGCTTATGAAGAATGCCGGAAAACAAAGACTTTTGTGGGTACTTTTGGGGGCAGCGATCCTGTTTGCCCTGCTGACTTTGATCTTACAGAAGGAAATGGCAGGCTATATCCTGCTGTTCCTTACTTTTTTGCCGATCCTGTGGTATTACAACTATCTGCGTCGTCAGAAGGCGAAGAAGAAGCTGAATTATACTGCAAGAGTAAAACGTCTCATGGTTACCAATGTGCTGGTGATCGCTCTTTTGACGGTGGTGGCAGTGCTTCTTGGCGGAGAGGCCGCAGGGTGCCTGATCCTTTCCCTGTGTCTTGCTGCGGAGCCGCTGATTATCATGCTTTCCAACCGGATCAATCAGCCGGTGGAGAAAGCGGTGAATCAGTATTATATCCGGGATGCACAGAAAATGCTGCGTTCCAATAAGAACCTTACGATCATTGGTATTACCGGAAGCTACGGAAAGACCAGCATGAAGTATTTCCTGGGGGCCATTCTGCAGGAGAAATACAATACTCTGATCACGCCGGAAAGTTATAATACGCCCATGGGTATCGTGAAGACCATTCGAGGCTCTTTAAAGCCTTCCCATGAGATCTTTGTGTGTGAAATGGGCGCCCGTCATGTAGGGGATATCAAGGAGATCTGCGATATCGTTCATCCGCATCACGGGATCCTTACATCCATCGGTCCGCAGCATCTGGAGACATTTTTCACCATCGATAACATCGTCAATACCAAGTTTGAACTGGCAGATGCCCTGCCGGCAGACGGTCTCCTGTTCTTAAACGGTGACAATGACCTGGTGCGGGAGAGAGGACAGCGTTACAAGGCTATATACTTCGGCACCGAAGGGAAAACGGAAGGCTATAAAGCGCAGGATATTCAGTATTCGGAGCTGGGAACGTCCTTTAAGGTGGTAACGCCTTCCGGTGAATCGGAGATGTTCCAGACGCGCCTCATCGGATCTCATAACCTGATCGATCTGTTGGGAGCCATAGCGGCAGCACATACTCTGGGGGTTCCGCTGACGGATATGAAGGTGGCCATCCGTCGTATACAGCCGGTGGCCCATCGTCTCCAGCTCATCGAGCGGGGGAATGTGACCATCATCGATGATGCGTTTAATTCCAATCCGGTGGGATCCAAAGCTGCAGTGGAAACTCTGGCTATGTTTGGGGGAGAGCGTATCCTTGTGACGCCCGGCATGGTAGAATTGGGCAAGGAAGAAGAACGATACAATTTTGAGTTTGGAACATATGCAGCAGATTGCTGTGATGTTATTATATTGGTAGGCAAAAAACGGACCCGCCCTATTGCAGAGGGCGTAAAGAGCCGTAATTTCCCGGAAGATAAGCTGATCGTTACCGATACCCTGGAGGAAGCTCTGGCAGCAGCCTACAGCATTCCTACGGAGGAGCACCGGTACATCCTTCTGGAGAATGATCTGCCGGATAATTATTAAGATACAAAGAAGGTTTTAAGATGAAAACGAGAGTAGCAGTCTTTTTTGGCGGAAAAAGCGTAGAACATGAAGTTTCCGTTATCACCGGCATCCAGGCGATCTCCGCCATGGATACGGAAAAGTATGAGATCTATCCGGTGTACATCACCAAAGACGGTGCCATGTACTATGGCGAGGATACAGGAAAGATTGAGGCTTATAAGGATATCCCGGCGCTTCTTAAAAACAGCAGCCGCGTGATCCTGGTGAAGGAGCAGGAGCAGTTCTTCCTGGCTTCTTATCCGCAGAAGCTTTTTGGCAGCAGGAAGGTAGAAGTGGACCTGGCTTTTCCTGCAGTACACGGAACCAATGAGGAAGACGGTACACTGATGGGATACCTGAAGACTGTGGGGATCCCGTTTATTGGTTCCAATCTGACGGCAGCAGCCGTAGGTATGGATAAGTATATTACCAAGGCGATCCTGAAGGACAATCAGATCCCGGTACTGGATTGTCTGCGGTTTCGCTTAAAGGATTACAAGGACATGGATGCACTGGTAGCAAGGGCAGAAGAGGGTCTTGGCTATCCGGTGATCGTAAAGCCTGTAAATTCCGGATCCAGTGTAGGGATTGCGGTGGCTAAGAATCGGACCGAACTGGTACATGCGGTGGATGATGCCTTCAGTTATGCGGGAACCATTCTCATCGAGCATGCCATCACGCATCTGAGAGAGATCAACTGTGCGGTACTGGGGGATGAGAACGAGGCGATCCCTTCGGTGTGTGAAGAGCCGTTCCACAGTGATGAGATCTTAAGTTATAAGGATAAATATGAAAGCGGAGGAAAGAACGGAGGGGCCAAGGGGATGGCTTCCGTTTCCCGTAAGATTCCCGCAGATTTATCGCCGGAGATGACAAAGAAGGTACAGGATATGGCGGTGGAATCCTTCCAGGCACTGGGTTGCAGTGGTGTTGCCCGCATCGATTTCATGATCGACGAAGACAACGGAGCCCTGTATTTTAACGAGATCAATACGATTCCCGGTTCTCTGGCGTTCTATCTCTGGGAGCCCATGGGGATCACTTATACCGAGCTCATCGATCGTATGGTACAGATCGCTGAGAAGCAGACCCGTCAGGAGAAGAGCCTGACATTTACCTTCAAGACCAATATATTAAGTAACAATGCTTTAGGCGGTTCCAAAGGCGGAAAGCTTGTAAAGTAAAACCATAAAAGACAGAGAGGGATCTTAAATGGCAAACAACAACGAACTGAAGTACAATGAACCCTGGATCTTGCAGAGAGCGGATCCGTATGTATTAAAGCATACGGATGGCTGCTACTATTTCACGGCGTCTGTGCCGGAATACGACAAGATCGTATTGCGCAGAGCGGGTTCACTGGCAGAACTGCCGGATGCGGAAGAAAAGACAGTATGGGTACGTCATGAAAGCGGCCCTATGAGCAAGCATATCTGGGCACCGGAGATTCACTACCTTTTCGGTAAGTGGTATATTTACTTTGCAGGCGGAGAGCAGGAGAATATCTGGAAGATCCGCCCCTATGTGCTGGAGTGCCAGGGCGAAGATCCCTTGCAGGGACCCTGGAAGGAGCTGGGCAAGATGCAGCGCAGCGATGATGATGAATTTTCATTTGAGGCATTTTCTTTGGATGCCACGATTTTTGAAAATAAAGGTTCCTACTATTATGTATGGGCGGAGAAGGTAAGCGTAGGCCGCCAGATCTCCAATCTGTACATTGCCAAGATGCAGGGAGCCAATAAGCTGGCAACACAGCAGGTACTTCTTACCACACCGGATTATGACTGGGAAAGACGTGGCTATTGGGTGAATGAAGGTCCTGCGGTCTTAAAGAAGGACGGTAAACTGTACCTGACCTATTCCGCCAGCGATACCAGTTCCAATTACTGCATGGGTATGCTGAGCATTGACGAGAATGCAGATATCCTGGATCCCAGAGCATGGAAGAAGGAACGTTATCCGGTGCTGACCACCGATGCGTCCCGGGAGATCTACGGACCCGGCCACAATTCCTTTACCAAGGATGAGAACGGACAGGATATCATGGTTTACCATGCAAGAAGTTATAAAGATATCGTAGGGGATCCGTTGAACGATCCCAATCGTCATGCCAGACTGATGAAGATCCGTTATGACGAAAACGGAAAGCCTGTATTTGGCTACCAGTGATCTTTCCGGCAACAGGAAATAGAAGGCCCTCTTTATGGAACAGAGAATGTTCGGTAAAGAGGGCTTTTTTCGGACCGGGGAGGAAATGAACCGGAGATACACTTGACAATTGTCAAGGTTATATCTATAATGAAGCTCAATTGTTACAAGCAGAGGCGGATCATGACGGTTTGTGCCTGTTTGTAAAAAGGAATGTGTGGATATCCTATGTCGATGATTGAATTAACCAATGTCTGCAAATCTTTTGGGGACGGAGAGATCCTCAGAGGTGTAGACCTGCAAGTGGATAAGGGAGATATCGTGGTGATCCTGGGACCCAGTGGCTCCGGTAAGACGACCCTTCTTCGGTGCATGGACTTTCTGGAACGTGCCGAACAGGGAACCATGATGTTCGATGATGAAACCACCGATCTGGCGACAGCTTCCAAACAGACCATTGCTGCCCTTCGTAAGAAAATAGGCTTTGTTTTCCAAAGTTATAACCTGTTTGCCAATAAGACGGCATTGGGAAATGTAATGGAAGGTCTTACGGTAGCGCGGAAGATGCATAAGAAGGAAGCGGAGCAGATTGCCAGAGCGGCACTGGAGCGGGTTGGCCTCAGTGACCGGTGTGATTATTACCCCTCGCAGTTATCCGGCGGTCAGCAGCAGCGTGTGGGCATTGCAAGAGCCATTGCCATGAATCCCGAAGTCATCTTATTTGATGAACCCACGTCCGCGCTGGATCCCGAGCTGGTCAGTGAAGTACTGGCGGTTATGAAGAATCTGGCAGAAGACGGCGTCACCATGATCGTGGTCACCCATGAGATGGGATTTGCCAGACAGGTAGCCACCAAGGCGATCTTCATGGATCAGGGTGTGGTTGTGGAACAGGGAACGCCCACGGAACTTTTTGATCATCCTAAGGAAGAGCGGACCAGACAGTTTATCCGAAAGATCCTCAAGGAAGAACTAAGCGAAAACCGGCAGGCAGAAGAATAAGAGCCTGACATTTATCAAAATGAGCAATATATGGAGGAGACTATGAAGAAAAGAGTACTCGCATTATTAACGGCAGCAGCAATGCTTGCCCTTACAGCATGTGGAAGCAATACCACCGCAAGTGAACCGGTTGCGGAAGATACCCTGGTATCTGATACGGCTGCAGCTGCGACGGAAGCAGCAACCGATGATCTGGCCAGAATTCAGGAAGACGGAGTTCTCCTGGTAGGTGTGGAGGGAACGTATCCTCCTTATAACTATCATGATGAAAACGATGTCCTTACAGGCTATGAAGTAGAGGTGGCACAGGCTGTTGCTGAAAAGCTGGGCGTGACCGCACAGTTTGTGGAGACGGATTGGGACTCCCTGATCGCGGGCCTGGAAGTTGGAAGATTCGATGTGATCTTTAACGATGTAACACCTACCAATGAGAGAAAAGAAAAGTATGACTTTACCGATCCTTACAGCTATGTTCGTGATGTGGTCGTGGTTGCGGGAAGCAATGATGAGATCCATTCCCTGGAAGATTTAAAGGGCAAGACCACTTCCAATACCATTTCTTCCACCTTTGCACAGCTGGCAGAGCAGTATGGCTCCGAAGTCATTGCCGTAGACAGCTTTGAAGCTTCTGTGGAGCTGGTTCTCAGCGGAAGAAGTGATGCGACCATTAATTCCCAGGTGGTTTATGCAGAATATATGGCAGCACATCCCGATGCAGATCTGAAGATCGCTGCACAGACAGAAGAAGCACAGGTTTCCGCTGTTCCTGTAAGAAAAGGGCAGGCAAATCTGTTAGATGCATTAAATACTGCCTTAAAGGAACTGAGAGAGGATGGTACTCTGTCAGAGATCTCTCTTCGCTATTTCGGAACAGACATCACACAGGCAGAATGATCTGCTTGTTTTTAAGGACACTTTATGGACGGAAAGATCGTATCGTTATTAATTGATTCATTTTGGAAGATCCTGTTACCGGGGCTCAAGATCACCATTCCATTAACGGTGATCACCTTTGCTATCGGTATGATCCTGGCACTTTTCTGTGCCATGGTGCAGATCACCAATGTAAAGGTGCTCAGTCCCCTTTCCAAATTTTATATCTGGATCTTTCGCGGTACGCCCCTTCTGATCCAGCTGTTCATTATCTTTTACGGACTGCCTAAGCTGGGGATCCTGCTGGATGCCTTTCCGGCAGCCGTCATTACCTTTTCCCTGAACATCGGGGCTTATAATGCAGAGGTAATGCGTGCGGCGATCCTGGCCGTACCGGTGGGACAGATGGAAGCAGGCTATTCGGTGGGAATGAATTATTTCCAGATCATGGGACGGATCGTGTTGCCCCAGGCCTTTCGGATCGCATTCCCTTCCTTATCCAACAATCTGATCAGCTTGAACAAAGATACTTCTCTGGCAGCCAGTATCACACTGGGTGAGATGTTCCTGGCGGCACAGCGTATTGCGGCCCGGACCTTCGAGCCTCTGGCTCTTTACTGCGAAGTGGCTTTTATTTATCTGATCATGAGTACCATTCTTGCAAAACTGCAGACATGGGGAGAGAAAAAACTGTCGGTGCATGAGCGTCGGGAAAATTAACCGGAGAAAGGGATTTTCCTGTTGACAAAGCAAAATACGCTGGCATATAATCAATAAATGTGGCGACATTTGCGAAGTATTTAGCCAAGCCCCGGAGAAATACCGAGAAATGGCCACGCAGCGAATCAAATTGAATGTTAGAAGCCACACCTTCCCAGTGGCAGATTGTGAGGACGAAATGAAGACATATACAGCTACTCCTTCTACGATCGAACGTAAGTGGTACGTAGTGGATGCTACAGATAAGACTCTTGGCCGTCTTGCATCTGAGGTTGCAAAGGTTTTAAGAGGAAAGAACAAGCCGATCTATACACCTTTCATTGACTGTGGTGATTATGTGATCGTTGTTAACGCAGAGAAGATCAAAGTAACCGGTAAGAAGATGGATCAGAAGATCTACTTCCGTCACTCCGCATATGTTGGTGGTGTTACCGAGACTACTTTAAGAGAAATGCTGAATAAGAAGCCTGAGACCGTTGTTGAACATGCTATTAAGGGCATGCTCCCCAAGGGACCTTTAGGAAGACAGATGTTCAAGAAGCTTTATGTGTATGCAGGCCCTGATCATAAGCAGGCAGCACAGCAGCCCGAAGAACTCAATTTCTAAGAGAGACTGAAAGGAGAAGAAGATAATGGCTAAAGCAGCAAAAGCAACCCAGTATTATTATGGAACCGGAAGAAGAAAGAAGTCCATTGCCAGAGTATATTTAAAGGCAGGCAAGGGCGAGATCATTGTAAATAAGAAGCCTGTTAACGAGTACTTCGGAAGTGAAGTTCTTCAGACCATCGTTAGTCAGCCCCTGGTAGCTACCGAGACAGCTGATAAGTTCGATATCATCGTTAACGTTAAGGGTGGCGGTGTCAGCGGACAGGCAGGAGCAACCAGACATGGTATCTCCAGAGCACTGGTTAAGGCAGATGAGGATTACAAGCCTGTATTGAAGAAGGCTGGTTTCTTAACAAGAGATCCTCGTATGAAGGAAAGAAAGAAGTACGGCTTAAAGGCAGCTCGTCGTGCACCTCAGTTCTCAAAGAGATAGTCAGAGAGCCGACAAAGCCCGAAAATATCGTATTTTCACCCCGGAAAGAACACCTTTCCGGGGTATTTTTTTGATCAAAAGCGATAGTATAGTTTGGCATGGTTTGACATGAAATGATGAGTAAAAATGCCGTTTATTTGGGGGAAACGAAAACGTTGACAAAGACGGATTTATACATATCATGTCAAACCATATCAAATCGAGACAGCTCCAAAATGGTGTTTAAAACCTTAGTGGAAACGAATATAATTGGTGGTGTGTTTAGATTATCTCTCAGTTTTATAGACGATGACAA
>JAIKYN010000265.1 GCA_024683155.1 Lachnospiraceae bacterium
CCTTCCGTTTTTTGTTATTCATGTTCAGCTCCTTCTGACAGACAGATAACCAAAATCCATCTTATCAGTCGGATACTGAGTGCAAAAGTAAATTCCAGTAAATATGGTAAAAAACGGAATTTAATTATTCACTTTAGGAAATCCATTTTCATTCTATCATTTTTTATGTCCAAAATGTGGGTCTTCAACCGGAAGTTCAATACGCTGAAAAATAATTTACAAAGCCGGGTTTTCATTCAATAAAAATATAAACGCCCGGCAAAAAACTGCCGGGCGTAAAATGCATGATATTGGGGCCTGTTTGGCAAATGGTCCCTGAATTCTTATAAATACTTCTTCAGTGCTTCCGCACGATCTGTCTTCTCCCAGGGAAGATCCAGATCGTTTCTTCCGAAATGTCCGTAAGCAGCAGTCTGCTTGTAAATGGGTCTTCTCAGATCCAGCATCTTGATGATGCCTGCGGGACGAAGATCAAAGTTCTCACGTACAACTGCTACCAGCTTCTCATCGGAAATCTTGCCGGTTCCGAAGGTATCTACGCGAATAGAAGTGGGCTGTGCTACACCGATGGCATAGGATAACTGGATCTCACACTGATCTGCCAGTCCTGCCGCAACGATGTTCTTTGCTACATAACGTGCTGCATATGCTGCGGAACGGTCTACCTTGGTGCAGTCCTTTCCGGAGAAAGCGCCGCCGCCGTGACGTGCATATCCGCCGTAGGTGTCTACGATGATCTTACGGCCGGTCAGACCTGCATCACCGTGAGGTCCGCCGATCACAAAACGGCCGGTGGGATTGATGAAGAACTTGGTGTCTGCATCTACCAGTTCTGCAGGAAGCACGGGATCCAGCACATACTTACGGATGTCTGCATGGATCTGCTCCTGGGTAACGTCCTCATCATGCTGGGTGGAAATAACCACTGCTTCCAGACGGATGGGCTTTCCGTTTTCATCATATTCAACGGAAACCTGGCTCTTGCCGTCAGGTCTTAAATAGGTCAGCGTACCGTTCTTACGGACTTCGGTCAGCTTCTTTGCCAGCTTATGTGCCAGGCTGATGGAGTAAGGCATATACTCAGGGGTCTCGTTGGTGGCATAACCGAACATCATACCCTGATCGCCTGCGCCGATGGCTTCGATCTCTGCATCGGACATCTTGTTTTCCTTTGCTTCCAGTGCCTTGTTAACGCCCATGGCGATATCATCGGACTGCTCATCGATGGCAACCAGCACCGCACAGGTGTTACCGTCGAAACCGTACTCGGACTTGGTATAACCGATCTCCTTTACGGTATCACGTACAACCTTCTGGATGTCTACATATGCATTGGTGGTGATCTCACCGGTTACCAGTACGAAACCGGTACAAGCTGCGGTCTCACAAGCCACACGGCTGTTGGGATCCTGCTCGATACAAGCGTCAAGGATGGCATCGGAGATGGCATCGCACACTTTGTCGGGGTGTCCTTCTGTTACGGACTCGGATGTAAAAAGTCTTTTTTCCATAAATTACCTTTCTGTGCACTGGGCACGAACCAAATAGTGTATGTTTTCCTGTGTCTGCCTTACATTTCCATAAATCAGGCACAAAAAAATCCGCTCACAAAAAGCGGACTCAAAACGATAATCAAATCCTCTTATTGTTCGATGCTGTCTTCGCTCAGGTTGGCACCTTCCTGTAAAGGGGTTGCCGTGGCTTCATGGGTCCTATGTACCTCCACCACTCTGAATAAGAGATTACAATATGGAATTTTCATATCTGTGATTAAGTTACACTACCTGTATTTTCTTGTCAACCAAAAAACGGCCCTTAAGAAGGCCGTTTTATACATTCCTGTAAAATTGTATTTGGAGGATGGACAATTCCGCCTCGCATCAGCCGATCTTCATGCGGAACTTCTGAAGATCTCTTTCTTCCTGTACCAGCTCGATCTGGCCACCCAGTGCTCTCAGTTTTCCATCGAAGTTCTCATAACCACGTTCAATGAACTGCACATCATCCACTGTGGAATATCCTTCCGCTGCCAGAGCTGCCAGCACAAGGGCTGCGCCTGCACGAAGATCCGGTGCGGTAAGAGCTGCTCCGGTGTACTTCTCTACGCCGGTGATAATGGCTGCACTGCCGTCTACCACCTTAATATCTGCACCCATACGGGCCAGTTCGTCTACATACTTAAAACGGTTCTCGAAAATAGACTCCGTAATGATGCTGGTTCCTTCTGCCAGCGCCAGGGTTGCCGTGATCTGCGGCTGCATATCCGTGGGGAAACCGGGATAAGGCAGTGTCTTCACCTGGGTATGCTTTAAGGGCTTGGATGCCACAACCCGTACGGCATCATCGGTCTCTTCGATCTCACAGTCGATCTCACGCAGCTTGGCGGTAATGGATTCCAAATGCTTGGGGATCACGTTACGAACGGTAACATCGCCTTTGGTAATGGCTGCAGCAAACATAAACGTACCAGCTTCGATCTGGTCCGGAATGATCATGTATTCGGTTCCATGGAGTTTGGATACACCTTTGACACGGATGACATCGGTACCTGCGCCTTTGATATTGGCTCCCATACTGTTCAGGAAATTCGCCAGATCAACGACATGGGGTTCCTTGGCCGCGTTCTCAATGATGGTCGTACCTTCTGCCAGAACCGCTGCCATGATCACATTCATGGTAGCACCTACAGAGACTACGTCCATATAGATATGGCTTCCAACCAGCTTCTCTGCATCGGTGATGATCAGACCGTGTTCAATGGAAACACTGGCACCCAGAGCCTTAAAGCCCTTGATGTGCTGATCGATGGGTCTGCTGCCGATGGCACAACCGCCGGGAAGGACCACTTCCGCATGATGATGCTTGCCTAACAAAGCTCCCAACAGATAGTAAGAAGCTCTGATCTTGCGTACATATTCACCTTCCACCACCAGTTTATTCACCAGGGCGGAACAAATTCGAACGGTATGCCGGTCGATCCGTTCAATCTTAGCACCAATCTCCTCTAAAGCTTCCAGGAGAACATTGGTATCATTCACATCCGGCATGTTTTCTATAATAACGGGATCATCTGTAAGAATCGCTGCTGCCAGGATACCCAGCGCAGCGTTCTTCGCACCGCCGATCTCTACTTCACCAACCAGCGGATTGCCTCCCTTGATCGCATACTGCCTCATTTATGATTACCTCTATCGCATAGAAGAAAAAATCCATCTCAAAATGGAAATCTTATGATTTCCTTAATTCTCGTACATAATACCACAGACTGTTAAATTAACACAAGTCCCCCGAAAAAACCACGCTGCTACGCGGTTTTCCG
>JAIKYN010000301.1 GCA_024683155.1 Lachnospiraceae bacterium
CAGATCCGGTGTTACCAGAAGGGTGGCCAGGAGCTGGGCTAATTCGTCTTCGTATTCGGGACAGTATACCTTGGTTCCGTCGGATAATACCAGCATATCTTTCTTACGGCCGGTGATATAGAGGTAGCCCCGTTCATCCAGCCTTCCCAGGTCGCCGGTATAGAATCTGCCATCCAGGCAGGGATTCCCGAAGCCTAAATATTCCGTCATCATGTTCGGGGTAGCAACGGAGATCTCGCCGTCTTCTTCAATGCGGATGTCCGCTCCGGGGCAGGGGGCCATGGCATAGGGCGTCTCCTGATCCTGGGTGATGGCGATGCCGCTGCTGGTTTCGGTAAGACCGTATCCTAAATAGACCCGGATATTCTTTGCATGGAGGGCTTCCACGGAGGCTTCCTTAGCGGGTGCAGCACCTACCAGAACCACTTTCAGTTCCGGGTTTAAGGCATCCAGCCGAAGGAGCATATCCACCATGGTGGGAACCACCGGCAGGATGGTGGGATGGAAGTGATCACAATCATCCATCATATAGCGAACGCCTCTTCCCAGGGCGATGGTTGCTCCATAGCAAACACCCCAGAGGAAGGTGCATACAAATCCGAATACATGGGCCAGGGGAAGGATGGATAATAGGATATCCCCTTCGCCGCAGGGCAGCATACATTGGCCGCTCCAGGCACTTCCCAGAAGAGAAGCGGAGGTAAGGACCACGGCTTTGGAACGGTTGGTGGTTCCGGAGGTAAAGAACAGGAGCCTTCCTTCCGGCTTTCTGCCATCTACGGGGATCTGCGGATGTAAGGTCTCCGTGATCACTTTCTTCATACCTTCGATCACGGGAGGAGCCAGGGATTCATCGGCCAGGATAACGTCGACGCCTGCGATCACGGCACCCATTAACCGGTAGATGGTTTCGGGAGAGTGGTCGCAGATGATCAGGTCCCAATCTTTATGAGAGGAAGCGTATTCTTCCGCGCAGCCGTATACAGCCTCTGCCATTTCCCTGTAGGTTACAGAAATAACGGTTCCTTGGTTATCATATTGCAACCCGACAGAGTCCTTCAGTTTCCACATATCAACCAATTGTATAAAATTGACAAATTTTTCCATGAATTCCTCTTCCAATTGATTATTCTGTAATATTATAATATAATATGTTTTGTCATATTTCTACAATTTTGGTAGAAATAACGAAAATCATTTTGGGAAAAATGGAGGAGAGTCGAAATGGCTAATTTGGACGAGAAGATCTGTATCATCGGTGGTGGTCCTGCCGGTTTGTCCGCCGGTATGTATCTGGAGAAGAAAGGATACAAGAACTATACCATTCTGGAGAAAAACGATCATGTCGGCGGTAAGTGTAATTCACCGCACTACAACGGACGTCGGTACGAGATGGGAGCCATCATGGGTGTTCCTTCCTACTATGCAGTGCATGATGTGGAAGAGTTCGCAGGCATCCAGCACGACGGCCCGCAGCTGAATCGTAACTACAAGAATAAAGATGGTAAGGTCATCGAGCCCTTCGAGCCTTCCAAGAATCTGATGAAGATCCCTCGTCTGCTGAAGATGAAGAAGCAGGTGAAGTTATTCGGTGAACTGCTGGAAACCAAGTATAAGGGATATGATATCAACGGTCACCGTGGTGTTTCCCAGGGCCGTTACGATGGTTATGCTTGTACACCCGGACGTGAGAAGATCTCCGGTGAGAACCCTAACCTGAAAGATCTGTCCATGCCTTTTAAGAAGTTCTGTGAAATGAACGGCGTGGAACTGGTACAGGATATCTGGATCGGGCCCTTCACTTCCTTCGGATATGGTTACTTTGATGAGATCCCCGCAGCTTACGTAGTGAAGTATCTGGATTTCCAGACCACCATGAACTTCGTTAAGTGTAATCTGTGGACCTGGAAAGACGGTACACAGTCTATCTGGGAGCGCTTAAATGACAAGCTTTGCAACAAGGCACGTTTAAACTGCGATATCACCAAGGTTGAACGTAAGGACGGCAAGGTATTTGTAACGGTGAACGGTCAGGTAGAAGAGTACGATAAGATCATCGTTACTTCTCCTCTTCAGTACATCCCCGATTACTTCGATGCAACCCAGGATGAGAAGGATCTGTTCTCCAAGATCGATTATGAGCGCTATGATGTTCTGGCAGTTGAGACCAAGCCGGAAGATCATCCCGAGATCTCTTACTATGTATTTGAGAACATGGAGCCTGAGCGCTACGGCCATCTGATGGTTTACTATCGTCGTTGGAGAGATGAAGTAAATCAGGTTATCACAACCTACGCACTGCGGAATCATACCGGCGATCCCGAGATCCCGTATGAAACCTGCAAGAAGACGGTACTGGATGACCTTAAGACCATGAAGAATCCTGCTTCTGCAGTTGTTAACGAGAACTCCTGGTATTACTTCCCTCACGTAGATTCCGAGACCTATGCAAGCGGATGGTACGAGAAGGTAGAAGGAATGCAGGGCACTAACAACACCTTCTATGCCGGTGAAGTTATGGCCTTCGGTGATATGGATGAAACCGCTGAGTACTCCAGAGAACTGGTAGATCGTTTCTTCTGATCCGAATGTAAAGCTATCTAAAATGCCGGTGGCGTAATGTCACCGGCATTCTAAAATTCTAACAAAGGAGCAGATCAATGGCTTTTTATAAAGATCATTATGAAGTTGTCATTATCGGTGGTGCTCTGGCCGGCCTTTCCTGCGCCTTGCAGCTGCAGGCAAAGGGGATCAGGGATATCCTGATCCTGGAAAAGCACAACCTGCCCGGCGGTCTTGCCACCAGCTATGTGCGGGACGGCATTGAGATCGAAGCAACGCTTCATGAGATGATGAGTATCGGTACAAAGGAAGATCGTCTGAAGGTAGGCGTATTCTTTGATGAAATGGGCGTAGATATTGACTGGCTCAGGGTGCCCGAAGCCTATCGTTTCGTAGAGACCTCCAAAGGGATCGATATTACGCTGCATTCCGGGTTTGAAACCATGTCGAAGGAAATCGATGCCCAGTATCCCGGCTGGGGGCCTAAGGTGCTGGAATTCATGAACCTGTGTAATACGGTATATAATTCCATGAACATCTTATCCGTAACCCCTATGAGCAAGGTGCAGATGCTGATGAAGCATCCGGAGTTTGTAAAGACGGCAGGATATACCGCCACCGAAGTAATGGAGACTTATCATTTCCCTCAGGATATCGTGGATATTTTAAGCCCGTACTGGATCTATGTAGGCAATCCGTTAAAGACCTTGCCTTTTACCATCTATGCATTCCTGATGGCAGACTATTTCCGCGGCGGCAGCTATGTCTGCAAGAACTTATCCCATGAGATGAGCATGAAGCTGCAGCAGAAGGCGGAGGAAAACGGGGCCCAGATGGAGTATTGCCAGGAAGTTGACAAGATCCTGGTAAAGAACGGAAAGGTCACCGGTGTACGTACCCGCAGAGGTGATGAGATCCACTGTGATTATGTGGTCAGCGGTGCTTATCCCAATAAGGTCTATACCCAGATGATCGAGCCGCTTTCGGAAGTACCGGAAGGGGCCATTAAGAGCGTCAATGCAAGAAAGTTATCGGTATGTCCTGTCTCTGTCATGATGGTTCTGGAAGGAACGCCGGAAGAGATCGGCATCAAGGATTACAACATCTTCTCGGGAACTACCATGGATACGGAGGAAATCTGGGAGAATTATCAGACCCAGGGGCCTTACGATTATCTGACCAGCATTTGCCTGAATCTTGCCAATCCCGGCTGCTGTCCGGAAGGCTATACCCAGTTTTCCATTACCGCGCTGCCTCTGGCAGAGCCTTTCTTAAATGTAAAGGAAGAGGATTATCTGAGCTTAAAGCGCAAGCTGGCAAGTGATATGATCGATCATTACGAGAAGGTCAGCGGCATTAAGATCCGTGACCGCATCGCAGAGATCGAGGTTTCAACCCCTATGACCATCGCCCATTATGTGGGTGCATGGAAGGGCAGTATCTACGGCTATCGCCATCATATCAACGATCATGCGGTAGCACGTTTGCAGATGAAGGAAGAAGATCATTTCATAGACGGCCTGGAATTTGCAGGTGCATTCTCCATCTCCGGCAACGGTATGGGACCTGCGGTTACCAACGGCAGAGCGGCCGCCAAGGCAATCTTCGAAGATAAAGAGAAAAAGGAGGCGGCTGTGAAATGATAGTAAAAGGATTCTTAAAAGATGTAGGCGGCGCTTCCCGTGTCACCAATGCAAGACGTGAAACGTATGCAACGGCTTCTCCCTTGCCGGATCCCAAGGATCCCATTCGGGCGCTGGCAGATGCGCTGCATCCCGGAAAGCAGGAGTTCAAGGTAACGAAGATCACCGATGCTTCTCCTACCTCCAAGACGTTTCGTCTGGAGCCGTTAAACGGCCATGTACCGGTATTTCAGTCCGGTCAGTACATTAATTTCTATCTGGAGATCGGCACCAGCAAACTGACCCGTGCCTATTCTCTGGCTTCGGCACCCTTTGAAGCAAGGCTTCCCCAGCCTTTTGTGGAGATCACCATTCGCCGGAATGTGTCTTACTTTGTGCCGGATTATTTCTTTGACCAGGTAAAGGAAGGAACTGTTCTTACGGCTGCCATGCCCTTCGGTAACTTCTATTATGAGCCCCTTCGGGATTCTAAGAACATCGTGGCGTTAGCCGGTGGTTCCGGTATCACGCCCTTCGTATCTCTGGCAAAGGAGATCGCAGCCGGAAAGCTGGATGTGAACCTGACCATCCTCTATGGTTCCGTAAACCATAAGGATATCGTCTGCGGAGAGCAGCTGGCGGAAGCAGAGAAAGCGGCAGCTTCTCTTGCTGCGGGAGGTGGCAGTTCGGCTTCTGCAGGTAGTGGATATGGTAGCGTCAGAGTGATCCATGTCATGAGTGATGATCCGGAATGGGACGGCGAGAAAGGCTTTGTAACCAAAGAGCTGATCGAAAAGTATTCCGCGCCGGATTCTACGTATATGTTCTGCGGTCCCTGGCCCATGTATAACTTCGTGACCAAGGCTCTGAAGGAATTGAATGTTCCTGCAAGGAGATTCCGCCACGATGTGATGCAGCAGCCTTCCAAGGCTACCAATATCCCCGGCTTCCCGGAGGATCAGGTGGGCAAGGTCTATAAGCTTACCGTGGTTCGCGGTATTCAGGAAGATGTGGTGGATGCCCGCGCCGATGAGCCTGTTGCGGTTGCCTTAGAGCGCAGCGCCATTGCCATTGATACCCACTGCCGCGGTGGTGAATGCGGATTCTGCAGAAGCAAGCTCCTTGCCGGCGATCTGTTTATCTCCCCGCTGGGAGACGGCAGACGGGCAGAAGATAAGGAGCAGGATTATTTCCATGCTTGCTCTGCATATCCTATGAGTGACTGCAAGGTAAAGATCCCGATCATGTGATACGACGAAGAATGTGCTTTTACTGCCTGAGAGGCGGAAAGCAAGTTTCAGGCAGTAAAGGAGCCGAGTAAGTAAGGTGCAATTACTGCCTGAGAGGCGGAAAACAAATTTCAGGCAGTAAAAATGCCAAGTAAGTATATGTTATGCAATCAGGAGGAGCGTATGCCGCAGGAAGTGAATCCCCGGATCCATGTAAATGATACGGACTTTCCCAACGAGCCCTATCATTGCGATGATCCCGAGAAAAAAGAACTGGTGATGAAACTGGCGAAGATGATCACCGATAACATTCCCCGGAAGCTAAAGGGCGGAATGCACGAGAATCACATGGATTTCTGGATCCTGGATCGTCTTTTGACCAAAGAAGAAATAAAATTCATGCTCAGCTT
>JAIKYN010000310.1 GCA_024683155.1 Lachnospiraceae bacterium
ATCATTAATTACGGAGCGCTTCCCTATACGGATTTCATCCGCACAAAGACGTTATGCCAGGGAGGAGATCGTTGTGACTTCCGTTTTATCCGGCATAAAACCGATGCGGGAAACGGTTGGGAGAGGAGCCGCAGTATCTGATTTTTAAGCTGATCCGAAAAGAATCTTACATGAAACAGTAGATTTTTACGCCACAGATGGTACAATAATTGCAATCTGTTTTATGAAGGGGCGCGTAGAAACTGATGGTTAAGATTTTTTCCGACAGCACCTGCGACTTATCGCCGGAGCTGATCCAAAAATATGGTATCACCATTATTCCGTTATATGTCCGGCTCGGAAATGAAGAATATAAGGACGGTGTAAACATTCATCCGGAAGATCTGTTCAAGTGGTCGGATGCACATGGAGACACACCGAAAACAGCTGCACCCGGTGTGAAAGATGTAGAGGATCTGCTGGATCGAAGCAGTGAGGATGAATATGTGATCTTTACCATATCGTCTTCTATGTCCGCAAGCTACAACAGCTGCAGGCTGGCGGCGGAAGCACTGGGAATGGATGAGCGGGTGTTTGTTATAGATTCCCAGAATCTTTCCACAGGCATCGGACTTCAGGTGCTGAAGGCAGCGGAAATGGCAGCGCAGGGTAAAAGCGGTGCCGAGATCAAGAAAGAGATCGAGGCTCTTCGGAGTAAGGTAAGAGCCAGCTTTGTCATTGATACGCTGATCTATCTGTATCGCGGCGGTCGTTGTTCCGGAATGGCAGCTATCATCGGATCTGCCTTAAAGCTGCATCCCAGGATCTCAGTGGATGGCGGGGCCATGCATCCGGAGAAAAAATATCGCGGAAAAAGCGATCGATTTGTTATGGATTATGTAAAGGATATGGAAGAGGACCTGAAAAAAGCCAGATGCGAGAGGGTATTTATTACCCATTCCGGCTGCGATCCTAAGATCGTAGAGGAAGTCCGGGCTTATCTGGAGAGCCTGCATCACTTTACGGAAATCCTGGAAACACGGGCCGGTTCTGTTATTTCTTCACACTGCGGACCGGGAACTTTAGGTGTATTATTCATCGCAGGGGAAGAGAACTGAGCTTTTTATTTTCCTGACAGCGATCCAAATGGGGATAAAGATTGCGGAAAACTGGGAAAATATGGTATTATAGAATCGTTATATAGAGAGTTCGTACAAAGGTGTTTTTACTTTTTGGATGTTTTGTTGACAATCGCCCAGGAATGGGTTCCTTATAAACCGGGGAATCTGCTTCTTGGGCGTTTTACGTCCGGGTGACACTGGAGGGAATAATAGTGTATACACAATCAAAAAGGTCAAGAAAGGGCAGCATGTGGCGGGCACTTAGTGCAGTGATCGCCATTTTATTAAATGTTGCCTTGTCTTATGCAGTGAAAAGATTGGGGCTTCCACTGTATCTTGATACCATAGGAACCATTACCGCTGCGGCACTGGGAGGTCTTTTCCCGGGCATTATGACGGCGGTACTGACCAATCTGATCTGTACGGTATTTAACCGGGAAGCCTTATACTTTACCGTTGTACATGTGCTCATTGCTGTTTATGCAAGCAGGGTCGCAAAAAAGGATAACTTTCGCAAGATCGGCGCAACTCTAACCTTCTGGTTGATAGCCGGTACAGGCAGTGGTTTGCTCAGTGGATTGATCCAGTGGGCTCTTTTTGGTGGCGCGCAGAATACCGCCGTGGCAGATATGGTAACCCTGCTTCATGAAAATACGGATGCAGCGGTATTCCCCTTGTTCCTCAGTGTAAATGTGGCCCTGGATCTGCTGGATAAGGGCATCGCGGTTGTTCTTACGTTTATCATGTTCCTTCTGGTTCCCCGGAAAGTCCGTCAGGAGATCCGGGACAGCGGCTGGAAGCAGAAGCCCTTAACCCCGGAAGAGCAGGAATCCATCCGGAAATGGGGGGCACATGTAAAGAGACCCATCCGAAACCGGATCATCTGGGTGCTTACCGCAGTCTCCATGTCTCTGGTCCTGATCATGGGAGGCATCGGGATTACGTTGTATTTTAATGCGGCGAAGGACGATCGCAGAAATAATGCTATTCAGGCTACCGAATTTGCAGCAGAAATGATCGATACCCAGAAGCTGGATGCCTTCCTGGAGCAGGGGAAGGAAGCGGAAGGCTACGGGGAGATGGAAGAAATGCTGGATCGGATCCGGAAAAATGCTCCTTACGTGGACCATCTGTATGTGTTTAAAGCCAGAGAGAGCAGCTTACGGTATATTTTTTATCTGGATATAGCAGGTGAAAGCAGTTATGGCCCCGGAGATGAGATTTATTATGAAGACGGAGCCATGGAAGAGCTGACGGAAGCATTAAACGGAACGGAAGCGATCCCGGTGGAATATGTCACCCCGGAGGGGTGGTTTATGACGGTTTACGAGCCGGTTAAAGGCGTTACCGGTACCACGGCATGCTACGTGGGGGCAGATGTGTCTCTGGATTACATGGCCGGATATATGCAGCAGTTTCTGCTAAAGGTATTCCTTATCCTGACAGGCTTTCTGGTGTTGATCATCGCCTGCGGAACCTGGGTAACGGATTACTATATGGTCTATCCCATTAACAGTATTGCAGCCTGCGTGGAGGATTTCGTACAGGCAGGAGAAGATCAGACGGCATTGGATGAAAATGTGCGGCATTTACGTACGCTGGATGTCCGGACCGATGATGAAACCGAGAAATTATACGATTCCCTCTGTGAGATGTCAGCGGGTATGGCAGAGCAGATGCGGGATCTCAGACATTATATGACTTCCACCGCCAAGATGCAGAACGGCCTGATCATTACCATGGCGGACATGGTGGAAAACCGTGACTCCGATACGGGAGCCCATATCCAGAAGACCGCAGCCTATGTGCGGATCATTCTGGAAGGACTGAAACGAAAAGGCTACTATGCAGAGAAGCTGACCCCCAAGTATATGGCAGACGTGGAAATGTCCGCGCCTCTTCACGATGTGGGAAAGATCAACATCAGCGATACCATATTGAATAAACCGGGAAAACTTACCGACGAAGAATATGAGATCATGAAGACCCATACCACCCAGGGCAAGCAGATCATGGAAAAAGCCATCAGTACCGTCCGGGGAGAAAACTATCTGAAGGAAGCCCGGAATATGGCAGGGTATCACCATGAGCGATGGGATGGGAAGGGATATCCCGAAGGACTGCACGGAGAAGTGATCCCCTTATCGGCCCGTGTCATGGCAGTGGCAGATGTGTTTGATGCCTTAACTTCCGCCAGAGTCTATAAACCGCCGTATCCTTTCGATGAAGCACTGAAGATGATCCAGGACGGTTCCGGAACCCAGTTTGATCCCAAGTGTGTGGATGCATTTATGGATTCGCTGGTAGAAGTAAAGCTTGTTTATACGAAGTATCAGGATCAGTAACGGAGGGGAGCCGTTGTGATGAGAAAGAAGAACATGTCTTTGATGGGTGCGGTCCTTGCCTGCACCTTATTATGGACCATTGGGAGCAGCCAGCCGGTTTATGCAGCTACAACAGCTGCATCTGCGGAGGAGACTGCAGATCCCCAAAGTACGGAAGAAAACCAAAAGCCCAGAAACGGTGGCGGTTATGCCATTACCGGACAGCTGGAAGGTGCCGGTTATTCGGCACAGATCTATGATGCCACCAATGGTCTTCCTACATCCGATGCCAATTTTATCCTGGGAACCGACGACGGTTACATCTGGATCGGCGGCTACAGCGGTGTTATGCGGTATGACGGCATCAGCTTTGAAAGCCTGAACAATATCGAAGGCTTATCCAATGCCAGATGTCTGTTCGAGGATTCCAAAGGACGCATGTGGGTGGGGACCAATGACAGCGGAGTGGTCATGCTGGAAGGTCTGACCAGCAAGCAGTTTACATACAAAGAAGGAATGCCCGCTTCTTCCACCCGTATCATCGTGGAAGCCTTAAACGGAGATATCTATATCGGTACTACCGCGGGTGTGTGCTATATCGACGATACACTTACGGTACACATCGTGGACGATGAACGCCTGAATAACGAACGTGTGCTGAAACTTACCGTAGATCCCAACGGAAGGATCTTCGGACAGACCAAGAACGGTGCCATCTTTTCCCTGGACCAGGGCAAGGTTTCCCAGTTTTTTACCAGTGAAGAGCTGGGGATGAGCACCATTACCACCATTGAAGCAGATCCCAATGCGCCCGGGAAAGTGTATCTGGGAACCGATACCAGTGATATTTATTACGGCTTATTTGGAGATCATATGCGCCGATTAAAGCGGATCAATGTTTCTCCCGTGGATAATGCCCACTGGATCAGCTATAACTGTGACCGCTTATGGGTATCTTCCACCTCGGTTGTGGGCTATCTGGATGAAGAGCGTCATTTCCATATGCTGGAGCATATTCCCATGAACAGCTCCATAGAGATGATGACCGCGGATTATCAGGGAAATATGTGGTTTGCATCCTCCACCCAGGGCGTTATGAAACTGGTCACCAGTAATTTTACCAATCTGTCCGAAGAAGCAGGACTTCCGGTGGAAGTGGTCAATGCGTCCTGTCTTTATGATGACCGGCTTTATATCGGAACGGATTATGGCCTTAAGATATTGAACCGCAACCGGATCGCCATTGAAAACAGCCTGACCCGGGCGGTAGGCGAGGCAAGAGTGCGTTGCATCCGGGATGATGCAGACGGCAGATTGTGGGTGGCAACGTATACCAATAATGTGGGACTGGTTTGTTGGGATCCTCTGACCAATTCCATCAAAGCCTTTACGGAACAAAACGGAATGCCCAG
>JAIKYN010000341.1 GCA_024683155.1 Lachnospiraceae bacterium
GACTAAAATAGGTCCCAAGAATTTTTGTTCCAGCAGATTTTGAGGAGCAAGCAGCGCCTGCATATAAGGAACCACTACGGAAACACTGAGCATTTCCAGAAAGGATCCTATAACCAGCATAAAAAACAGACCAACACCCAGTTTTTTTTGCTGTTTGGTCATAATAAATGAGTATTTATTTATGATATCCTTAACGGTTTCCGTAAAATGCTTCACAGCTTACCTCTTTACTAACTCAAATACAAAACTAACTTCGGTATATCTTATCCATAACCGATGCCATACGGCTACTGTTAAAATCGCTATCCTTTACAGCTTTTAACGCTGCTTGTCGATCATAGACCTGTTTTCTCTTTGTTTGCAGAAAAGAAATCCATGCCGTCATGTCTGAGAGACTTAAAAAACCTATAGCCTTTGTACATTGAATATCCCTCGGTACTGTATCGGACACTGCCACCGGTAATCCGTTGGTCTGTGCTTCGATGGGTGCGATTCCCAGGCCTTCATGGATGGAAGGGAATAAGAATACATCCATGGCAGACAGGATACGGTTTACATCGTTTCTGCTCCCGGTGATCGTAAGCCGATCTAAAACACCTATCTCTTCTGCCTGTTTCAGCAATTTCTCCCGATCCGGCCCATCTCCTACCAGGAGTAATCGGGCATCCGGTATGTCTTCCTTGATCCGGTTCAGTAATGTGATCAGGAATGCCTGATTCTTAGGGTATTTGAGGCCACCTACATGACCGATCACAAAGGCGTCTTCCGGTATTTTAAATTCCGCCCTTACCGCCTTACGGTTTTCTTCAGAATAGGCGTACTTTTCCACATCGATTCCGTTTTTCAGAATGGTCGTCCTGGCCCCCAACCTCTTCCCGAAAAAATAATCCGCTGCAAGCCGGGAACAGGCAATGCTTTCATCTGCCATGTAAAACGCCAGTTGGTTCCGAAGCCGGAATAGTCTTGGCTCCTTTTGGATCGCCTGCGCACGATGCACATGAAGGATCACCTTTCGGACACCTGCTTTATGAGCCAGACGGATCCACCTAAAACTGTCCGGTATTCCAAAATGAATATGTACCACCTCATAGTGGTTTTCCCGGATCAGATCATAATACTGCCTTGCATAATCTCTATGGATTCGGATCCGGTCTGCTAAATTTTGAGGTGCCTCCGGAAGGATCACATGTTTTTGTCCCCCCAGTGCCAGAAACTCTTCATCATAGAATTCCTGCTGATCTCTGAAGCACAGATAATCAAAACGGATCTTACTGCGATCCATATTGTGATACAGATTCATGATCAGCGTTTCCAAACCGCCGGCATCCATCCCGCTGACAATATGAAGTACTTTCAGTGGTTCAGTTGATGAGTTGTTCCAGTTCCCTGCAGAATGCTTCATAATTACTCTTTGAATCGAATTTTTCTTTGTACTGTCGAACGCAGTTTTCACGGATCTGCATGCGTCTTTCATAGGATTGCTCCATGTATTTCATCACCGCTTCTGCAATGTGAAGCGGAACAACATTGGCATCTAATAATACACCGCAATCCGGTTCAATGATCTCTCTGCATCCGCCCACATCTGTTCCCATAACGGGGATTCCATGGGCGATGGCTTCCTGCATGCTCACCGGCAAACCTTCCGTCCGGCTGACCGAAAGAAACAGATCGTACTGATTTTCCCGATAATACCGGTGCACTTCCTCGTTGGGAAGGTTCCCTGCGAATATATACCGAATGTGCGGGAGCATATCCAGCTTTTCCTGCGCTCTTCTTTCCAGAAACGCTCGTTCCGGTCCGTCTCCGATGTGGGTCCAGATGACTCTCTTCCCCAACGGAGCAACCATTTCTTCCAGATATTCCAACGCATCGATAATACGATCCAGGCGCTTTAATTCAAACATGGTAGCACAGCTGACCAGCCGGATCACTTCTGATTCTTCAGTAGACTGCACCTTCGTATCTGCAGATACCCCCATGTAACGCACCTGATATTGATCCTCAAAAAGTGCGGTTCCATAGTGCATTTCATGATAGGTCATCCCTGCATGGCTGATGAAAAAGATCCGATCCAGGCACTGATTTAGCTGAACCTTATAGGGCTGATACAGACATGGCGTTCGCTCCTCATATAAGTCTACCCCATGGGTCCGTGTCACCAACCGGATGGTTTTTTCATTATGGCTTTGTATATACCATACGGCTCCCAGGGTACTCCAGTCATTCCAGTAGGTATACAGGATATCCGGTACGCCGCACTCTTTTTCCATGGCAACCAGGCTATTTTTCACTACACAGGCCATAGCCATAAAATATCCCGCCGATGCCAGATTGTGGAATAAGTGCTCTTTTTTATGTCGGAAGATATAACGGAATTCCCGGTACAACATCTTTTGCGTAAGCGCCGGAAAAATACCTTTTAAAAAAGCTGCCTTTCCCCTTTTGGTTCTCCATACCCGGATTCCCACAGGCACTTCTGATGTTTGGGGATCCGTGGCATTTCTGGATAAGATTGCTACTTCAAAATGCTCTTTTAAACAGGCCAGCTCCGGTTCCACAAAGGCTGCTTCACTTCGCCCATAGGGATATGCAGTTGTAACAAGAGTTAATTTACTCATATAACCGCAGCCGCCACCGTCTCAGCGATCTGTTGTACTTCCGCCTCTGTCAGGTACGGATGCATGGGAAGCGCCAGTACCGTCTTACATAATTTCTCTGTTACCGGATTATCTGCCACCGCACTCCAGGTTCCTGCAAAGGCTTCCTGTGCATGCATGGGCTTGGGATAATAGATCATGGCAGGAATACCACTGTCATTTAAAGCTTTCTTTACTTTA
>JAIKYN010000350.1 GCA_024683155.1 Lachnospiraceae bacterium
GTATATTTTGGCTACGATGAAGCAGGTGTCCATCTTTCCTTTAAGAGTTTTCAGCTTCAGGGAGAGGGTAAGATGCTGATCAACGGCGCAATGGGAATTCAGGGAACGCCTACGGATTCCAATTTTACCATTGCCATTATCCTTTTACTGATTGCGCTGGTTGTGATCCAGCACCTTATCGGTTCCAGAGACGGACGTGCCATCATGTCCATTCGCGACAATCGGATTGCAGCCGAATCCATCGGTATTCACATTACCAAGTATAAGATGCTGGCCTTTACTATTTCCGCTGCATTTGCAGGAACTGCCGGAGTTTTATTTTCCCATAACACCTCTACCCTGACAGCAACCAGTACCTATTTTGGATACAATGTATCCATTATGATCCTGGTTTATGTAGTTCTTGGTGGTATCGGAAATATTCGCGGTTCCATTATCGCAGCAGCCATTCTTTATGCGCTGCCTGAGCTTTTGCGTGGATTAAACACTTATCGTATGCTGATCTACTCCATCGTACTCATCGCGATCATGTTGTTTAACTGGGCACCGAAAGCCATTGACTGGCGTAAGAAACATCTTTCATCTATTACAGGGAGGTTTGCAAAATAATGGCACTTCTTCAAGTAGATAATCTGAGTATTTCCTTCGGCGGTCTGCGGGCTGTTGATGATTTTAACTTAACCATTGAAAAAGGCGAACTGTATGGTCTGATCGGACCCAACGGAGCAGGGAAGACCACGGTATTTAACCTTCTTACCGGCGTTTATCAGCCCAACGAAGGGATCATTACCCTGGACGGACAGAATATTACCGGCAAGAATACCATTGAGATCAATCAGGCCGGTATTGCCAGAACCTTCCAGAATATTCGTCTGTTTAAGGATCTTAGCGTTATCGATAACGTTAAGGTTGGTCTTCACAATCAGTATAATTATGGGCTGCTGGATACGTTGATCCGAACGCCCAAATATCGTTCCATTGAAAAGGAGATCACGGAAAAGGCTATTTCTCTACTGGAGGTATTCGGCCTTCAGGAAGAAAAGGATTTCCTGGCTTCCAATCTGCCTTACGGTAAACAGAGAAAGCTGGAGATCGCCCGTGCACTGGCTACGAATCCGAAGCTTCTTTTACTGGATGAACCTGCTGCAGGAATGAATCCCAATGAAACCGGAGAGCTGATGGATACCATTGCTTTTGTACGGAAGAATTTTGATATGACCATCCTGCTCATTGAGCATGATATGAAACTGGTTTCCGGTATCTGCGAGAAACTGACGGTTTTAAACTTTGGCCGTGTTCTTTGTCAGGGTGAAACTTCCGAAGTTCTGAACAATCCCGAGGTTATCACGGCTTACCTGGGAGAGTAGGAAAGGCTTCCGTTTCCCTGTGCATACAGTTGAATTGCGGAAATGAAGGATTTCCGAGAGAAGCAATAGAAAGCAACGATATGGAGGCTGTATTTTATGGCTATGCTTGAAATAAAGGATTTAAAAGTAAATTATGGTGTGATCCAGGCGATCAAGGGCATTAATTTCTCCGTCAACGAAGGAGAAGTCATTGCGTTGATCGGTGCCAACGGTGCAGGAAAAACAACCATTCTTCATACCATTACCGGATTGATCCAGCCCACGGAAGGAAGCATTCTGTTTAAGGACACGGATCTTACAAAGATCCCCGCCCACAAGATCGTATCCATGGGTATGGCACATGTGCCGGAAGGGCGTCGTGTATTTGCGGATATGACAGTTTATCAGAATCTGAAACTGGGTGCTTTCACCCGTACGGATAAAGATGAGATCCAGGAAGCGCTGAATAATGTATATGAGCGTTTCCCGCGATTAAAAGAACGGGCCAATCAGTATGCAGGAACCTTAAGTGGTGGTGAGCAGCAGATGCTGGCCATGGGACGTGCTCTTATGAGTCATCCTTCCATCATTCTTATGGATGAGCCTTCCATGGGATTATCCCCCATTCTTGTAAATGAAATTTTTGATATAATCAAGAGTGTAAATGAAAGCGGCACTACCGTGCTTTTGGTAGAACAGAATGCCAAGAAAGCTCTTTCCATAGCAGACCGGGCTTACGTTCTGGAAACCGGGAATATCACCATTAACGGTGATGCTTCCGACTTACTTAACGATGATCGTATCAAGAAAGCTTATTTGGGCGAATAAATCTTTCGGAGGAATGATCCATGAAGAAATTTGTTATTACTATTTCCAGACAGTACGGAAGCGGCGGCAGAACCATTGGTGAGATGCTTTCTCAAAGACTGGGCGTTCATTATTATGATAAGGAATTAATGAAGCTGGCTGCTGAAGACAGTGGTATTAACGAAGCTTTGTTTAATAAAGCCGATGAAACCGTCAAGAAAACGCATTTATTCCAGATCGCCAGAAAAGAATATAATGGGGAACTGATCCCTCCGGAAAGCGATGATTTTACATCTACCGAGAACCTGTTTAATTATCAGGCAAAGATCATCAAGGATCTGGCAGAAAGCGAATCCTGCGTTATTATTGGCCGTTGTGCGGATTTTGTCTTGAAGGATTATGACCATGTGATCCGTGTATTCGTACATGCTCCTCATGATTTCCTCATGGAGCAGGCTGCAAAGAAGATCAATCTGAAGGGTAAGGAACTGGAAAAATTCATTGCCAAGACAGACAAACATCGTGCAGAGTATTATAAATACCACACCGGAAGAGAGTGGACCGATGCACGCAATTATGATCTGTGTCTGGACAGTTCCAAGCTGGGATTTGATCGTTGTGTAGACGAGATCATTTCTTACATGAATATCCGATTAAGCGAGTAATATCGATTTAAAAGAAAAAGCAATCGAACTTCTTTTGATAGAGAAGATCGATTGCTTTATTTTTATCTATGTATCCGACACCCCCAAAAAAACGGGGCTAATGATCGAATAAATGATCAGCGATATAAACGGAAGACACCGTAAACCTTCCCCAGGATCTTACAATCATCCACGATAATGGGATCCATAAAATCATTCTCGGGCTGAAGACGGATATGACCGTTCTCCTTATAAAACTTTTTAACCGTAGCAGAGTCATCTACCAAAGCAACGACGGTATCTCCATTCTCGGCGGTATTACATTCGTTTACGAAAATGGAATCACCGTTAAAGATGCCTGCATTGATCATGGAGTCACCTTTCACCTTCAGAATGAAAGAGTTCCCCTTGGGAACCATATCGGCAGGTACAGGGAAGTAGGATTCGATATTTTCTTCCGCAAGGATTGGTTGTCCGGCTGCCACATATCCAACAACGGGGATGTTCACCATCTCGGTGCGGACCATCTGGAAACTGTTATCACAGATCTCAATGGCACGCGGCTTGGTAGGATCCCGTCGAATATAACCTTTGCGTTCCAGTCGCTCCAGATGTGCATGAACAGAAGAAGTAGAAGAAAGCTTCACTGCTTCACAGATCTCCCGAACAGTAGGCGGATATCCTTTCTCAAGGATAATCTTCTTCATATATTCCAAAATCTCATTCTGCTTTTCGGTCAAACCGGTTCCAGCCATATCGTAAACCTCCCAAAACATTGGATTATACATAAAGAATAGCATAGTAAGATCAAAAAGGCAAACATATATTCCGAAATTTTGTTCGATATTTTTTCTTAAAACCTATTGACATACGAATGAGCGTTCGATATTATTAGAACATAAACATCGAACAATTGTTCCGAACATTTTATCGAACATAATTTCAGATTCACAGGGTAGTCGGGGGACGACATGGAAACCAGAGATTATATGAAGAATTATCATTATATGACAGATGCACAGAGAAGAGCCGCCTGCAGAAAGAAGATGGCTCGGAGAAGAAGAGAAGTACGTCGTAACGTCCTGATCCTTTGCGGGATCTCGCTGATCCTCCTGGTTGTGATCTGTTCTCTTATCATTGGAAAATTCAGTTCCCGTGCGGCTGAATCCGACGGGACCTATATCAAGTATTATACACAGACCGAACTGCAATATGGACAGTCTTTATGGGATATTGCTTCCGAATATGCAGATTCTCATTATGATTCCGTTGCAGATTATATTGAAGAAGTTACATTTATCAATCACATTGAAGATCC
>JAIKYN010000353.1 GCA_024683155.1 Lachnospiraceae bacterium
CCCATGAACGGAGAGATCAGACCGCCCAGGTTGGAACCGCCGCCGGCACAACCAATGATCATATCTGCCTTGATACCATATTTATCCAGCGCTGCCTTGGTCTCCAGACCGATCACAGACTGATGTAATAATACCTGATTAAGTACACTACCCAGTACATAACGATAACCGGGAGTTCCCACTGCTACCTCCACCGCTTCGGAGATGGCACAGCCAAGGCTTCCGGTGGTGCCGGGATGCTCTTCCAGGATCTTCTGTCCGATCTTGGTGGTGGTGGAAGGAGAAGGGGTTACGGATGCACCGTAGGTTCTCATAACTTCCCGACGGAAAGGCTTCTGCTCATAGGATACCTTTACCATAAACACCTTGCAGTCCAGGTCAAAATAAGAGCATGCCATGGAAAGAGCCGTTCCCCACTGACCGGCACCGGTCTCTGTGGTAACACCCTTAAGGCCCTGCTTCTTTGCATAATAAGCCTGTGCAATGGCGGAATTCAGCTTGTGGCTTCCGCTGGTGTTGTTTCCTTCAAACTTATAGTAGATCTTGGCAGGTGTACCCAGCTTCTTCTCCAGGCAATAAGCTCTTACCAGGGGAGAAGGACGATACATCTTGTAGAAATTACGGATCTCTTCGGGAATGGGAATATACGCATTGTCGTTGTCCAGTTCCTGTTTTACCAGTTCATCGCAGAAAACGGCGCCCAGCTCTTCGGCTGTCATGGGCTGCTTGGTTCCGGGATTTAACAGGGGAGCCGGCTTATTCTTCATATCGGCTCTTACGTTATACCAGCTTTCCGGCATTTCCTTTTCTTCCAGATAGATCTTGTAAGGGATTTCTTGTGTGTTTGACATGGTCTGTCTCCTTTCATCACAGTTCGGGACATAAAAAAATCCTGTCCCACATTATCGACTAATGCTGGGACAGGAGTAAATTCCTGCGGTGCCACCCGGCTTGATGCACTTGCATCCTCTCATCGCGTACCATCATACGCTTCATCCACTAACGGGGAATCTCCGTCTTACCTACTTCGGAACCATCCGTTTCAGTTCGCCCTCGGAAGTCCATTCATCCAAGCCTTACCTGTCGCAATCTCACTGTCTGCGGCTCTCTGTAGGGTAACCCTGCCGGGATTACTACTCTTCGTCATCGGTTTTGCTAAGCACTATGTTAGCACTAACAGAAGGAATAAGTCAATGCAAAAGATCAACCTTTAAAATCAATGTTACGGCCAAGACTTCTCTCACCTTCGGTCATAACGGAACGTGCTGCCATGTCATAAGAATAGGCAGTTACCTTATCCAGCAGATCATCCCAGGAAGTACCCTCAATGATGTAATACTCTTTTGCTGTTTCTTCTGTTTCTAACGCTTCTTCGCCTTCCGCAACGTCCTTGCCCTCTGTAAGCTTTTCTTCCATGCGGCGGGCTTCTTCACGTCTCTCTGCTCTTCTTGCTTCGATGCGCTCCTTGTTTTCTTCCTTGGCTTCTTTGGCTTTCTGTTCTCTCTTTGCTTCCCGCTTTGCTTCAATGCGGTCCATCTGCTGTTTCTGGGATTTCTCCACGGTTGCAAAGAAGCTGGTATTGCCGTCCTTATCCACGGACATGCCGAAATTGGTTACAGGAGCACCTGTACTGGAAAGGGAATTGGCAAAGTCTGCCAGTTTCATCTGTGCCGTTGCGATGATGCCTTCATATTTCTTCCGATATGCTTCATCGGTTGCCATTTTCTCGATCTTCTCCGCATCAATAAGGACCACCAGTCCACTGGAAGAACCATAGGCTGCGGCATTCTGCTTTACAGCATCCATCATATCGTTGCTTACAAGAATAAAACTGTTGGTGTTGAATTTATTCTTCAGCTGCTCATAATATTTCTTTGCAGCATCAGACAGTTCCACTTCACCAATGGTGGAACCATATTCCGTCACCTGGGGAACCAGGGACGATTTTGTATCAATGGGAGACCATTTCTTGTATTCAACTTCCGGAGTTTTTGCTTCTCCGTTTGTTTTGGAAGCTCTTGCTGCTTCTGTATTTTTCTGAGCTGCAGATACCTGCTTACGCTCCTCTGTTTTTTTACTTTCTGCCTTCCAGGATGCATTCATCTGCTGATAAGCAGATACTCCGAATAAACCAGCCATTTATCTTACCTCCTTGTAAGTACCGCCAAATCCATTTAAACGCAAAGCCAGTGTTTCTATAAAACATATCGGCAGAGGATTTTTATTTCTTAACCCTCTGCCGATGATTTTTTATATCTTTGTCACTGTCTTTATGATTTTCGTTCCGATACCCACATTTCCGTCTATGACCTTTCGGGCATTACATCTGCCAGCCCGCGCTTTCCGTCTGTATCTGTTTCATATGTCGGAAAATGCCATCCTGTGCTTCCAGTTGTTCCGGTGTACCGTTTTCTGCCACACAGCCATCCTTTAATACCACGATACGGTCTGCGCAGGCAATGGTACGCATACGGTGTGCAATGATCAGCACCGTCTTGTTCCGGATCAGGGAAGAGAGGGCCTCCTGGATCAGGGTTTCGTTCTCCACATCCAGTGA
>JAIKYN010000049.1 GCA_024683155.1 Lachnospiraceae bacterium
GCACCCGGCAAGACCCATGATATCTGCTATAAATTCCTGGAAGGGGATGCAAAGGAAAGCTGCAGATTACAGCTGGAAGCCTTTGATCTGGTGAAGAATCTCTTTACCGAAGTGAATCCCATTCCCGTTAAGCAGGCACTGGAGTTCATGGGCTTTAAGATGGGCCCCCTTCGTCTGCCCCTTACGACCATGGAAGAGGCACATGCAGCTGCCCTGAAGAAAGCCATGGAAGAATATGGATTGATTTGAGAGGTTTTTATGGTTCGGATTATTATGCATGGATGTAACGGAAAGATGGGTAAGATCATTACTTCTCTGGCTGCCCAGGATCCGGATACACAGATCGTGGCAGGAGTGGATGCCTTTTCCCAGGCCTCTGATTCCTACCCTGTATATGCTGCTCTTGCCGATGTGAAAGAGCAGGCAGATGTTGTCATTGATTTTTCCGCTGCCGTTGCAGTTGACGGCGTTTTGGATTATTGCGAAGCGAAGCACCTTCCTTTGGTACTGTGTACCACAGGCTTATCGGAAGAGCAGATTGCCCGCGCACATGCTGTATCCTCCAAGACAGCAGTTTTGAAAGCGGCCAATATGTCCCTGGGTATCAATGTACTGCAGAAGGCGCTGACGCAGATCGCACCCGTTCTGGCAGAAGCAGGCTTCGATATCGAGATCGTGGAGAAGCATCACAATCAGAAGAAGGATGCTCCTTCCGGAACAGCACTGGCCCTGGCGGATACCATTAACGAAGCCATGGATGGAGCCTACAGCTACACCTATGACCGGTCTCAGAAGTTAGAGCCTCGTGGAAAAAAGGAGATCGGCATTTCCGCGGTACGCGGGGGAACCATTCCCGGCGACCACGATGTGATCTTCGCGGGAGAAGATGAGGTGATCACCTTATCGCACCGTTCCTATTCCCGCGCCGTATTCGGCAAGGGAGCCCTGACTGCGGCTAAGTATCTGGCCGGCAAGGACTCCGGCTTCTATGACATGAGCGATGTCATCGGATAATCATTACGTTTGAAAGCTTGAAAACCTCGCATTTCCTGCGGGGTTTTTCTGAATACTGAAGGAGATACACCTATGGATTTTACCGAACTTGGCTATCTGAAGACGTTATCCAAGCAATATCCCACCATAGCGGCAGCTTCCACGGAGGTCATCAATCTGGCTTCCATTTTATCCCTGCCCAAGGGAACCGAGCACTTCATGACGGATATTCACGGAGAATATGAACAGTTTAACCATGTGCTAAAGAACGGTTCCGGATCCATCCGTCGTAAGATCGATGAGGAATTCGGCAATAATCTAAGTGACCGGGATAAGAAGAGCCTGGCCACTCTGATCTATTATCCCGAGGAAAAGCTGGAACTGATCAAGGAACAGGAAGAGAACCTGGCAGACTGGTACAAGGTGACCATTCACCGTCTGGTACAGATCACCCGAAGGGTTGCTTCCAAATATACCCGTTCCAAGGTGCGGAAAGCTCTGCCCTCCGACTTTGCCTATGTGATCGAAGAACTGATCACCGAGAAGGAAGAGGTACAGGATAAAGAGGCATATTATAACGAGATCATCCATACCATCATCCGTTTAAAGCGTGCGGATGACTGTATCATTGCGTTAAGCAATCTGATCCAGAGACTGGTCATCGATCATCTTCATATCATCGGAGATATCTTTGACAGAGGGCCCGGTCCCCATATCGTTATGGATACCCTGCGGCATTACCATTCGGTGGATGTGCAGTGGGGCAATCACGATATCGTATGGATGGGCGCAGCCAGCGGCGAGGGGGCCTGCATCGCCAACGTGATCCGTATGGCAGCCCGTTACGGCAATCTGGACACCCTGGAGGAGGGCTACGGGATCAATCTGATCCCTCTGGCAACCTTTGCCATGAACACCTATAAGCAGGTGAACCGGGAGATCTTCTCCATTAACTACATGGATGACAGCTATAATCCCAAGGATCTGCAGCTGGATTCCAAGATGCAGAAGGCGATCTCCATTATCCAGTTTAAGCTGGAAGGCCAGATCATCCGCAGACATCCGGAATTCAAGATGGATGAGCGTCTGCTGCTGGATAAGATCGACTATACGAAGGGCACCATCACGCTGGAGGGAAAAGAATATGCCCTTCTGGATACGGATTTCCCTACCATCGATCCGAAGGATCCTTACGCACTGTCCGAGGAAGAACAGGAAGTGGTGGCACGTTTACAGAGAGCGTTCTTAAAATGCGAGCGCCTGCAGAAGGATATCCGTTTCCTGTATGCCAAAGGCGGCCTGTATAAGGTACATAACGGCAATCTGCTCTACCACGGCTGTGTGCCGCTGGATGCAGACGGCAATTTCCGGAAGGTGACCGTGGCAGGTGAAGAGTACTGCGGAAAGGCACTGTATGACGTACTGGAGAAGTACGCCCGCAAGGGATATTATCTGGGACAGGAGGATCCCCGGAAACAGTTTGGCCAGGATATCATCTGGTACATCTGGGGAGGCCCGGATTCACCGGTATTCGGCAAAGATAAGATGGCAACCTTTGAACGGTATTTTATTGCCGAGAAGGAAACCCACAAGGAAAAGAAAAACAGTTACTACGATCTGTACGATCGCAGTGAGATCATTGATAAGATCCTGGCGGAATTCGGCCTGACGGGAGAGCATTCCCACATTGTCAACGGGCATGTTCCCGTGGAGCTGACCAAGGGAGAATCGCCCATCAAATGCGGCGGCAAGCTGCTGATCATTGACGGTGGTTTCTCCAAGGCCTACCAGGGAAAGACCGGTATTGCAGGCTATACTCTGGTAAGCAATTCCCACGGTATGCGTCTGGTAGCCCATGAGCCTTTCGAATCCATGGAAGCTGCCATCATCAATGAGACGGATGTGATCTCCGATTCCGAGGTACTGGAAACCAGCAGCCGGAGAATACGGGTAGCCGATACGGACATCGGTTCGGAACTGACCAGTCAGATCCGGGAACTGGAGGATCTGCTGCAGGCATACCGGGACGGCGTTATCCGCGAGAAGGAGTGATATCCGTTATAAGGAGTGATATCCGGCATACACAGTGATATCCGGCATAAACAGTGATATTTGGCATAAACAGATCAACGGGAACCAAGGGATCGGCGAAAGAAGAAAGGAAATCCATGGAATTCAGACCCTGCATTGATATACATAACGGACAGGTAAAACAGATCGTGGGCGGAAGTCTGAAGGATCAGGGAGATCAGGCAACGGAGAATTTTGCTTCCTGTCTGGGTGCGGATCACTATGCCCGTTTATATCGGGAGAAAGGCCTGAAAGGGGGCCATATCATTTTGCTCAATGCCAAGGATTCCCCTTATTATGAAGCCACCCGGCAGCAGGCCCTTGCAGCGCTCCAAGCCTATCCGGGGGGCATGCAGATCGGCGGCGGGATCACCGGTGAGAATGCGGCGGATTATATCCGGGAAGGAGCATCCCATGTCATTGTGACCTCCTATGTATTCCGGGAAGGACGCATCGATTATGACCGTCTGGAAGAGCTTTCCGGGGCAGTGGGGAAAGAACATCTGGTCCTGGATCTGTCCTGCCGGAAAATGCCGGATGATACCTACCATGTGGTAACGGACCGCTGGCAGAAGATCACGGAGGAAACAGTGTCGCAGGAGCTTCTGGAGAAACTGTCCGGATATTGCGATGAATTTCTCATCCATGCAGTGGATGTGGAAGGAAAAAACCGGGGCATAGAGGAACCGCTGGTCAGCCTTCTGGCAAGCTGGGAGAAGAACCCCATTACCTATGCCGGCGGCGTTCATAGTTATGAAGATATAGATCTTCTGAAGGAAAAAGGCAAGGGAAGGATCCATGTTACCGTGGGGAGCGCCCTGGACCTGTTTGGCGGACAGCTGTCCTTTGATAAGATCTGTGCATTAACCAAAGAAGAGGAGAAATGAAAAAATGAGTATTCGAGTAGCGTTATTAGGTTACGGCAATCTTTCCCGGGGTGTGGAAAGTGCCATTCAGCAGAATCCCGATATGGAACTGGTAGCAGTGTTCTCCAGAAGAGACCCTGCTTCCGTGAAGATCCGGGATACCAGGGCAGCGGTTTTATCCGTAGAGGATCTCCCTGCCTGGAAGGATAAGATCGATGTGCTGGTACTTGGCGGCGGAAGTGCCACCGATCTGCCGGAGCAGACACCCAAATATGCAGAGATGTTCAATGTGATCGACAGCTTTGATACCCATGCACGGATCCCCGAGCATTTTGCCAATGTGGATCAGGCAGCAAAGGAAAGCGGCCATGTGGCTGTGATCTCCATGGGATGGGATCCCGGTATGTTCTCCTTACTGCGTATGATCTCCGATGCAGTACTGCCCGAAGGCAAGCACTATACCTTCTGGGGCCGCGGGGTCAGCCAGGGACATTCCGATGCCATCCGCCGGATCCCCGGTGTAAAGGATGCCAGACAGTATACGGTTCCCGTGGAGAGCACCGTAGAACGTGTAAGAAACGGTGAGACACCGGAACTGACCGCAAGACAGCAGCACACCAGAGAGTGTTATGTGGTAGCGGAAGAGGGTGCCGATCTTCAGAAGATCGAAGAAGCCATCAAGACCATGCCCAATTACTTTGCGGATTACGATACCACCGTACATTTTATCTCCGAAGAGGAGTTGAAGAGAGACCACAGCGGTCTGCCCCACGGCGGCTTTGTACTGCGCAGCGGCGTTACCGGCTGGGAGAAGGAACATAAGCACATTGTGGAATACAACCTGAAGCTGGATTCCAATCCGGAATTTACCGGATCTGTCATCACTGCTTATGCCCGTGCCGTTTATCGTCTTGCAAAAGAAGGACAGAGCGGTTGCAAGACCGTATTTGATATCGCACCGGCTTATCTTAGCCCCAAGAGCCCGGAGGAGCTGCGTGCACACCTGCTGTAAGACAGGAGGATCGGGATAACTGCAGGTGGCTGTCTGCGCTCATGCAGGTCACACAGTTGTCATGGAAAACCGGGAATTTCCGGTAAAATGAACGTAACCGGTGGAACAGATATGAAACAGTGGAAGAAACGGATTTTTGACATCATTCAGATCGGCAATAAGGAAGACCTGCCCAGCAGAGCCTTTGATATCATCATCGTCATCGCCATCTTTTTAAACATCGCGGTGCTGTTTTTGGAGACCTTCGAGGAGCTGCAGCCTTACTATATGACGCTGCGTGTCATCGAAAGTGTTACGGTGCTGTTCTTTATCATTGAGTATGCCCTTCGGATCTGGACCAGTGAGTATCTGTACCCGGATTGCAGCCGCGGGAAAGCGGTGCGCAAATTTTTGATCTCTTATGACGGAATCGTGGATCTGGGCACCATTTTGCCATTTTTCTTCCTGGGAGGCTTTGTGGCTTTCCGGCTTTTGCGGGTGGTGCGCATTTTCCACTTATTCCGTGTAAATGCCTATTATGATTCCTTCCACGTCATTGTGACGGTCCTGAAGGAGAAGTTAAATCAGATCTTTTCTTCCCTGTTTATCATCATCGTTCTCCTGCTGGCCAGCTCCCTTTGCATTTACAATGCGGAGCATGAAGCACAGCCGGAGGTATTTTCCAATGCCCTGTCCGGTCTTTGGTGGAGCGTTTCCACCATCTTTACCGTAGGATACGGGGATGCCTATCCCATAACTCCCCTGGGCCGCTTTATGGCCATCGTGATCACCTTCCTGGGTGTGGGGGCGGTTGCCATTCCCACCGGTATCATTTCCGCAGGTTTCGTGGAGCAGTATACCAAGCTGCAGAGAAAACAGCCCGGCAGCCGTAATGTGGCAACGGTGGTGGTAGAAGATGAGAGCTCTTACTGTGGTAAGAGCATCGGCGAAGTGGAACGTCTTTTTGATCTGGAGATCCTCACCGTAATGCGGGAAGGTGCTCTGGTGGTTCCTTCCGATCCGGTAACCTTAAAAGCAGGGGATACCTTCGTGTTCCAGAAACACTGAAAAATAAAAAATATTTTTGAAAAAGTGTTGACAGAGGGTATTTTAGGGTGTAGGTTAGTTACATAAGTAATGAACCACTCAACCAATGAACGGAATAACAGGGGCAACATACACAGAGAACGGAAAGTCAAAGAGGTGAGTAGATTGCAGGATAATTTAAACGAAAGCAAATCGATCTATCTGCAGATCAGCGAGATGATCGAGAACGACATCCTGAGGGATATCCTGAAGGAGGAAGAGAAGGTTCCAAGCACCAATGAGTTTGCGCAGTTCTATCGGATCAATCCGGCAACCGCCGGTAAAGGGGTGAACATCCTGGTAGATGAGGGCATCTTGTATAAGCAAAGGGGGATCGGTATGTTTGTGTCCAGAGGAGCCAAAGAGATGATACGTAACAAACGGAAGGAATCCTTTGAGGATCAGTACATCAAAAGTATGTTGGAGGAAGCCAGACGTTTAAATATTTCAAAGGAGGAGCTGATCACCATGATCAGCCACTATGAGGAGGAGAAATGAGTTCTATTATTGCAAAGGGGATCACCAAGAAGTATCGGGAAACAGAAGCACTGAAAAATGTAGACCTGACCGTTGACAGCGGTAAGATCTACGGCATGATCGGAAGAAACGGAGCAGGTAAGACCACCTTGTTGTCCATCTTATCGTCACAGAATCCTGCAACTTCCGGCGAAGTAATGTTAGACGGAGAAAAGGTATGGGAGAACCAGAAGGCCATCGACCGTATCTGTTTTTCCAGAGAGATCGCAACGTCCACACCCTTCGGACCCAACGTTGCCAAGATCAAGGATTATCTGAAGGCGGCAGAGATCTTTTATCCGAACTGGGATAAGGAGTATGCTGCCAGACTGGTGAAGACCTTCAAGCTGGAGCCTAAGAAGAAAGTCAATAAGCTGAGCAAAGGTATGCTGAGCATGGTTACCATCATCATCGCTCTGGCAAGCCGCGCAGAGTTTACCTTT
>JAIKYN010000077.1 GCA_024683155.1 Lachnospiraceae bacterium
AGTTCTACCTGGTTATAAATACCCTTTACCGTAGCTGTTCCGTCGATGACCGTCATGGTAACAAAGGATGCGTCATCCACCTGAAGCTTCATAGCGGTATGGATGTTGTACTTTCTGCATTCAAAGTACTTACAGCGTCCAATGATCTGCTCGGAGAATTCATCCCCTTTATCCAGTCTCTCAAAATCCTGGTAAATGGCCTCTCCTCCATCCAGACAAGCTGCCTCCAGGGCCTTCTCAACATGAAGTTCTCTGGGCAGTCCGTTTTTATCCAGGCGCCCAAAGTCATACATCCGATAGGTGATGTTGGAGCTTTGCTGGATCTCACAGAGCGTGATCCCGCCTCCGATGGCATGAATGGTACCGGCTTTTACGAAGATGGAGTCTCCTTTTTTCACCGGGATCCGTTTCAGATAATCGATGATGGTATGATCTTCGATCTTAGCCTTTACTTCTTCTGCCGTAAGAGGCTCCGTGAGGCCGCAATATACTGCAGCATCTTCCCCGGCATCGCAGATATACCACATTTCGTTCTTTCCATATTCGTTCTCATGGATCAGCGCATAATCATCATCCGGATGCACCTGCACCGACAGGGTCTGCGCCGTATCGATCAGTTTCACCAGGATCGGGAACCGATTTAAATGGCTGCACTTCCATCCCCAGGCTTCTTTTCCCAGCTTCTCCAAATACTGGGTGAAATTAAGGCCGGTATACTTACCGGAAGCGATCACGCTTTCTCCCGCAGGATGGGCCGACAGCTCCCAGCTTTCAGCTATTAAATCGTGATTTAATTCTTTCCCGAATTCGCTCATCAGGCGGGTTCCGCCCCACAAACGTTCTTCAATATGTGGCCGCAGGCGCACGATCTCCCGATACTCCAGGGGCACCTTCTTCTCCGGATCCTCCTGGAAATAAGAGGCATATTCCGACGCACCGGTCTGACTTAAGATCCGCTTGATATTGCTCTGGGAATCCCGCCTGGTAACATAGACTGCATCTTTGGTATTTACAATGATCAGATCCGTCACATCATTGGCCACAACCAGGCTTTTCTTTACCGTATTGATGACTTCCACGTTCTCACAGCCATTTAGGAGCTGTTTACCGTCTCCATGGGTAAAGCGTGCCGCATCTTCCAGCATGCCGATGTTCTGCCAATGGAAATCCCCGGGCACCGCCCACAGATCCTTGGCCCTGGTAAAGAATGCCTCTCCGAAACTGATGGAGGGAATAAGGTTCATGCATTCCTCATCAAAGAGGTAATCCTGTTCTCCGTCTCGCTGCGGTCCGGTTCTCTTTGCAAGGTCGAAGGCCTTTACACAGGATTCATAGATATCCGGAGACACCGCTTTGAATTCCCGGAGGAAATCCCCTACCCGGAACATACATAGCGAGCAGTTTACCAGGAAATCCTCCAGCTCGCAGAACGCCTGTGCCAGTGCAGCCGAAGGACGCTCATAGAAACGAAGGATCTTCTCCTCATACACCTGCATATAACCGTAATTGGTATTGGCCGTGGTAGGTTTTACGCCAAAGAGCACAATGTGCCCCTGTTCTACCAGTTCCCGCCCCCGGTTAATGGCTTCCTTATAGCCCTCTCCGTCAATAAAATGATCGGAAGCCGCTACAAACAGGATCTCGTCCGGGTCCTCGGAAAGTGCCGTAAGCACCATGGCCGCCGTGGTTTTTCTGGGAATCGCTTCATAGTTGGTATGATAATGAAGCCCCTGGAACGCCCCCATCTGTGCTTCCACCGTATCCTGATAACGCAGCAGCGTGGTTACGATAAACGCATTACAGAAGGACATGTTCCGGGCCACCGTATCCTGCAACAGAGAACGATTTTCCTTGATATTCATAAACTGTTTGGGCAGATTCTCACGGGACAGCGGCCATAACGCGTTGCCTCCGCCTCCTGCCAGTATCAGACATTTCATACGTATTCTTCAAATCCCTCTTTGGAAAGCTTGTCAACCATGGCACGGATTTCCTGCAGACGCTCTGTGGGGCATACCAGAAGGGCATTACCTCCGTCCACCACCGTCAGATTCTCCACACCGATCAGCGCCAGCAGTCTTTCTTCGTTTCCAACACAGATGTTATTTTTAGAATCCAGCAGGCAGGCCTTTCCCACAACCGTGTTGCCATCGCCATCCTGCTCATTAAGATCCGCATACGCCGTAAAGGAACCTACATCGTCCCATTTAAAATCTCCCGTATGCATCTTCACATTCTTTGCCCGTTCCATGATCCCGTAATCCACCGAGATGGAAGGAATGGTGGGATAGATCCGAAACAGTGCTTCCTTGCGGTCCTTCGCATCATAGATCTCATCCAGCAGCTTTGTGATATCCGGAAGGAGGGCCTTGTACTGCTCCATCACTGCGCCCACTCTCCAGAAGAACATACCGCTGTTCCATGCAAAGTCGCCGCTCTCGATATAGGCCTTTGCAGTCTCTACATCCGGTTTTTCCACGAACTGCTCCACATCATGGGGCACCTTGTAGTCCGAATTGTCCCCTGCAGATGCATATTTGATATAGCCATAGCCCGTTGAGGGAAATGTTGGCCTTATCCCGATGGTCACCAGCGCATCCGTTTCCTCAGCCGTCTGAAGGGCTGAGAAAACCGTAGCCCGGAAGGCTTCCGGCGCTCCAATGTAATGATCACTGGCCAGAACGCACATCAGGCCGTCTCCGTAACGACTCATGATCTCCTTTGCAGCATAACCGATACAAGCCGCTGTATTTCGGGCTGCAGGCTCCGGCAGGATAGTCTCCTTGCAGAACCCTTCGGGAACCGCTTCTTCTACCAGGTGCACCTGGGTCACATTGGTCACGATGAAGATCTGCTCCATGGGAATGATGGGAAGGATCCGGGCAATGGTTTCGCCCAGAAGGGTATCATCCCCCACCACCTTCAGGAACTGCTTGGGTCTTGCCTTACGACCAATGGGCCAGAAACGGGTTCCTCCGCCTCCTGCCATGATCACTGCATACATTTTGTTCTTCATATATAAAGTCCTTTCGGTTGTCGTAGACAGGGCATCATTTCCCTGCTTCTTACAGGCGCCGGATACACATCTGACAGCTTCTTACAGACGCTTGGCACGCATCTGACAGCTTCTTACAGACGCTCGGTACGCATCTCACTGCTTAAGAAATCTTCATACGCCAGGCGGATTCCGTCCTCCAGCTCTGTCTTATAAGTCCAGCCAAGATTGGTCAGCTTGCTTACATCCAGCAGCTTTCTGGGGGTTCCGTCGGGCTTGGAAGCATCCATCACCAGCTCGCCTTCATAGCCGACCACCTTCTTTACCAGCATTGCCAGATCGTAAATGGACAGCTCCTTGCCGGTTCCCACGTTCACCGTCTCGTTACCGGAATAGTTATTCATGAGAAATACGCAGGCATCTGCCAGATCGTCTACATATAAGAACTCGCGGAGGGGCTTACCGGTTCCCCAAAGTACCGTCTGCTTGTCTCCGTTTACCTTTGCTTCATGGAAACGACGGATCAGTGCCGGCAGTACATGAGAGTACTGGGGATGATAGTTGTCGTTGGGTCCATAGAGATTGGTGGGCATGCAGCTGATGTAATCGGTGCCGTATTCCTTATTTAAGAACTCGCAATACTTAAGACCGGAGATCTTTGCCAGCGCATAAGCTTCGTTGGTCTTCTCCAGCTCGCCGGTGAGCAGGCAATCCTCCGTCATGGGCTGTTTTGCCATACGGGGATAGATACAGGAGCTACCCAGGAACAGGAGCTTCTTAACTTTGTTATCAAAAGCCGCTTTGATCACATTCATCTCCAGGATCATGTTGTCATACATGAAATCCGCGGGATGGGTGTTATTAGCCACGATACCGCCCACACGTGCAGCTGCCAGGAATACATATTCCGGCTTCTCCTTTGCGAAGAATTCACGCACCTGAACCTGCTCGCACAGATCCAGCTCTGCATGGGTTCTGGTAATGATATTGGTATAGCCCTGTGCTTCCAGTGCTCTGACAATGGCAGAACCTACCATTCCGCGATGACCTGCTACATAAATTTTTGCATTCTTTTCCATTTTATTTCCTGACTTTCTTTTGTATGAACTTTGATCTTCTTTATTCATCCTGCGAATATCCGTCTTAGAATAGCGGTACTTTGCAGATCGCTCCCGAGAATATCCGTTTTAGGATATTTATTTTGTTAAATTACGATTTATTTTTATCCCGTCTGTTTTCACCAAAAATTGTTTTCGGTGTCTGCATTTTCTCTTGTAACTGTCTGCATTCCACCCGATTACAGTGTAGGATTCTTCTTGTATTCTTCGGAGGTCATGCCTGCCAGCTTCTGCAGATCATTTTCCATCATCATGCTGACCAGACCCTGGAAATCTACCTTACGCTTCCAGCCCAGCTCTGCTTCAGCCTTTGCAGGA
>JAIKYN010000083.1 GCA_024683155.1 Lachnospiraceae bacterium
TCGGACAGATGGACATTTCGCTTACACCTCCTTATTCGCGTCAAATATTTCTTTTATAGCCGCCATTCTAGGGTCAGGAACGAAATCATCGCATCCACAATCACCCATGTTCAGATCCTTGCCACACTTCTTGCAAAGTCCCTTGCAATCCGGTTTGCATAAGATCTTGTCCGGCATGTTTAGTAAAATCTCATTGCTTATCAGAACATCTACGTTCAGATCAAAGTCTTCCATGAAGGCCATATCGTCTTCGAAAGGATCCCGCATCTCCGGCGAAGCCACATCCCGCTCAAATTCCAGAGGAATGGTGATATCCACATCCTTCAGGCATCTGTCGCAACATGCTTTCAACTTTACCCTGGTGCTGCCTTCCAGAGACGCTTTGCCACTGGACACATTCCGTATCTTCAGATGAACCGGTTCCTTCTCTGTTATAGGAAAAGAATGGATCCCATCTTCATATACTTCCATGTCGATCCCGGCATCTCTTTCAGCCTCAAATCCGACCGTACTAAGCGCTTCGCTAAGATTAATCAACATAGTCTGCTCCTTCGCACGCTATTTGATTATAGCCATCCGATATTTGTTTGTCAACAAAATTCTATCGAAATCCGTACAATTCTGTACAATTTATTTATTTGGTCACCAGCGCAACGGTATCTCTGGCGATGGCAAGCTCTTCGTTGGTAGGGATCACAAGAACCTTTACCTTGGAATCAGCAGTGGAAATCGTCATATCCTCTCCGCGCTTTTTGTTTGCTTCTTCATCCAAAGTAACACCCAGATAACCAAAGTGCTTGCAGATCAGAGAACGAACAAAGCCGCTGTTCTCACCGATACCTGCGGTGAAGCAGATGGCATCTACGCCGTTCATGGCTGCAACATAACCACCAACGATCTTGGCAACACGATAGCAGAATGCGTTCATGGCACGAACTGCATTGGGATCATTGGAAACATAGCCGTCTTCCAGATCACGGAAATCGGAGGACAGGTTATTGGACAGACCATAGACACCGGATTCTTTATTTAATACGGTCATGATCTCATCCAGGTTCTTATGCTCTTTCTTGCCGATAAAGTCAAGGATGGCAGGATCCAGGTCACCACTTCTGGTACCCATGATCAGACCCTCTAATGGAGTCAGACCCATGGAAGTATCTACACACTTGCCGTTCTTTACAGCGGATACGGAAGCACCGTTTCCTAAGTGACAAACGATGATCTTCAGATCTTCATACTTCTTTCCAAGATATTCAGCTGCATGCTTGCTTACGAAAGCATGGCTGGTACCGTGGAAACCGTAACGGCGGATCTTGTATTTCTCATAGTAAGAATAAGGAAGACCGTACAGATACGCTTCTTCCGGCATAGTCTGATGGAAAGCGGTATCAAATACAGCAACCATGGGAACACCGGGCATCAGCTTCTGACAGGAACGGATACCGATCAGGTTTGCAGGGTTGTGAAGAGGTGCCAGATCACTGCACTCTTCGATAGCCTTGATCACATCTTCATTAATTAAAGTAGAAGCAGTAAACTTCTCACCGCCATGTACGATTCTATGACCAACTGCATCGATCTCGGACAGATCCTTGATCACTCCTGTCTCAGGATTTACCAGAGCATCCAGCACCATACGGACTGCTTCGGTATGATCGGGCATGGGAGATTGCGTCTTGATCTTATCGCCGCCCTGAGGGGTATATACTAACTGACTTCCTTCAATACCGATACGCTCGCAAAGGCCTTTTGCGATCACTTCTTCGGAATCGGAATCGATCAGCTGGAACTTCAAAGAGGAACTACCGCAGTTGATTACTAAAACTTTCATGTTTTTTCTCACTTTCTTATTCTTATGATATTTTAAATTTTTGATCTGACGTATCTGCGATCTTGCTTTTATAGAATCCGACTTAAATAAGATCTTAAATTGCCTGCATGATTTAAGCAGATCAATAAAAAAGCATAATCTCACAGACGAACACAATGCCGTCTGTGAGACTTGAATTTTACTATATTCTTGCGGGATATTACAGCATCTGCGCCTGTACAGCGGTCAGTGCAACAACGCCTACGATATCTTCCCAGGAGCATCCACGGGACAGATCATTTACAGGCTTTGCGATACCCTGCAGCATGGGGCCGTAAGCATCTGCCTTTGCCAGACGCTGCACCAGCTTGTAACCGATGTTTCCGCAATCCAGGTTGGGGAAGATCAGCACGTTTGCCTTGCCGGCAACGGGACTTCCGGGAGCCTTGCTCTTACCAACGGACTCAACCAAAGCTGCATCCAGCTGCAGTTCGCCGTCTACTAACAGGTTCGGATACTGTTCCTGCGCGATCTTGGTAGCTTCTACAACCTTGTCAACCAGTACATGCTTTGCACTGCCCTTGGTGGAGTGAGAAAGCATAGCAACAACAGGCTTTGTACCAACCAGATCCTGGAAGCTTCTTGCAGAGCTGTCAGCGATGGCTGCCAGTTCTTCTGCTGTAGGATCCTGATTTAATCCTGCATCCGCAAATAAGAAGGTTCCGTTGGAACCGAACTCACAATCAGGAACATCTAAGATAAAGAAACCGGATACCAGCTTCACGCCGGGAGCGGTTTTTAAGATCTGCAGGGAAGGACGCAGGGTATCTGCGGTTGCATGGCAAGCACCTGCTACCATACCATGGGCATCATTGGCATAAACCATCATAACACCGAAGGTGATGTAGTCGTTCAGCAGTGTCTCTCTTGCCTTCTCTTCGGTCATACCCTTTGCTTTACGCAGTTCATACAGTGTATTTACATACTCATCCAGCTTGGGGCTGGTTGCAGGATTGATCACCTTAAGGCCGGTCAGATCGATCTCAAGCCAGTGAGCACCGTCCTGGATCTTCTCTTCATCACCTACCATGATCAGGTCTGCAATGCCGCGCTTCATAATATCAGCTGCAGCCATCAGAGTTCTCTTGTCATTGGACTCGGGAAGCACGATCGTCTTCCTGTCTTTCTTTGCACGTTCAATAATTCCATCAATAAATGCCATCTTACGTTCTCTCCTTTTACGCCTTAAATGCGCTTATGTAAATGCTTACATTTTTCACTTTGCGATTGCATTATAAATGAAAAAAAACAGAACTTCAATATTTATTTTTGTCCTTATTTACGTACAATTCGGGACTTTTTGCGTTAACATTTTAACGTTAAATTAATGTCAAGTTGTTGTTATTTTTATATCAATTTCAAAAATTCGAATTTACGCTATTTCCACCCTCTTTGAGATGGTATGATGGTAGAAAGATCCGGTTGCAAAAACTTCAAAATGTAAGAGATACAATTCCTTACATTTCATGTTTCGCAAATACATTTTTTTATGTTTCACAACTTTTTATGTTTCACGGAGAAATTTTTGAATGAAATGTTTCACGGAGAATCCATATTATGACGGACATCATAGATTTAAGACAATATGAAATGAACGGCTCCTCTCCTGTTATCCTGGGAGTTGTGGCTGAGTTTAATCCGTTCCATAAAGGTCACGCCTATCTGCTCAACGAAGCACGTCATACAGTAAACGCAGATCTGGTCATTGCTGCCATGAGCGGAAATTACGTTCAGCGAGGCGTTCCTGCCATCGTGGATAAATATACCCGTACCCGCATGGCCATCATGGGCGGTGCGGACCTGGTAGCGGAGATCCCGTTACTCTACGCCACTGCCAGTGCGGAATACTTTGCTTTTGCAGGCGTTATGGTCCTGAAAAACCTGGGCTGTACCCATATCGCATTTGGTGTGGAGACCGAAGAT
>JAIKYN010000103.1 GCA_024683155.1 Lachnospiraceae bacterium
CCACAAGTTCCCATTTACGGCAGTGGTTTTTATAAAGTGTTTTTTTACGGATCAGCGCAGGTCAGACAGCAGTTCCCGCAGGTCATTCACATCCCGCCGGGCATTGCACCCGGGGTCTGCTTCCTTCTCCATAAAGTAGCCTCTATCCCGATGGATCCGTACGGACCCCATACCCAGGATCTTGCAGGCAATAAAGTCTTTCCTTGGATTATCTCCGATGTAGATGGCTTCTTCTGCTTTAACTCCCAGAGCATCCAGTACCTTCTGATATGGTACAGTACTGGGCTTTCCGTAATCCTTTCCTTCCGGGTCGGTTCCAAGATCATCGGTGGCCAGGCAATAGTCCAACATTTCCTCTAACCCTAAGGCGTCCATCTTCACATGCTGCACCCGGCTCATGCCATCGGTCAACAGGGCGGTCTTGATGCCCTTCTTCTTGGTTGCCTGGATCAGTTCTGCCGCATCTTCATATAAGGTCAGTTGCGGTCTGGTGCTGCGATATACTTCCACCAGATTCGATGCCGGGATCTGAATATCGTAGTTTTTCAATAGCTGGTCAAAAATATGACCTCTGCCGTCCCGCTCATAGAGCATCATCATGTATTCAAAAAAGCCGTCCGCGGACAGATCCTTCTCCGGGTGAAGGGCTGCAGATACGCTGATCTGGTCTGCCAGATACTCCGCTGCTGCACGGTAAGCCGCAAAGGCATAATCCTCTTCCCGGTACAAGGTATCATCCAGATCAAAGATCAAGGCCTTGATCTTCCGGGGTGCCTTATACACCGCCTGGTCATAGCGCAGCATCAGAAGCTCCCGGTAATCACCGATACGAGGAGATACCTTCTCTCCTTCCAGCATCTCCTTTAAAGCGGAAGCATAATCGGCTCCTGCTTCAAAGGATAAGGGCACGCCGCCACCAAAGCGGCAGTTGATCTCAATAAAGGAAACACAGATCTCTCCGGATTCCGTCTCATTGGCAAAGCACTGCAGCGTAAGGGGGCCACAGATCCTGCCCTCTTTGCGAAGACTTTCCAGAAAATGCCGGCTCTCTTTGATGATGGTATCTCCTAATTCTCCGGTAACTGTAGCACTTTTTACCACTTCTCCGGAACGCACTTCCACACGTCTTCTGGGAACGATATAGATGGGCTCCCCTTCCAAGTCGCACAATACGTCGATGGTATATTCCAGGCCCCGCACCAGTTCCTGCCAGATATATTTTCGGCCGGAATGTTTGATTTCCTCGAAAGCATTTCTTAATTCTTCCGGCGAGTTGATGCGGAAGATCCCTTCCGATCCCATGCCATCCACCGGTTTTGCGATGAGCGGCAGGTGGGATCCGTCACAGGCTTCTTCCCTGTAGGTAATGGGAGCAGGGATATTATATTTTGCGAAAAACTCTGCCGTTTTCATCTTATCATTGGAAATGGCAACCACTTCGTCGCTGCTGAGGATCAATGTGGTGCCCATTTTTCTCAGGTCTTCCCGAATGCTGGCAAGGGCGGCAAATTCCGGCTCATATAAGGGAATAAGGCCGTCGATCTTCTCTCGTTTGCAGATGGTCAGGATCGCCTCTTTATAGGCAGGATCCGAGCATCTGGGGATCTGATAGAATCCGTCGGTAAATTCCCGGGCTGCATTGTCCGGGGAAGCATCCGCACCGATGATGGTAAAGGCACTTTTCAAGTGCTGAAGGAGCTGTACTCTTTTTCCAATGGCTGTCAGTAATAATTTCACACTTTTTTCTCCTGCATGATCTTATATTTCATCTCTGCTATGTCCCAATCGGACTGGTTATCAATATCCTGTACTTCCCGCTCATCCACCACATAGGGCAGGATGTCACCAAGCATCAGTTTTTTCAGTTTTTTGTAACGTTCCACCTGAAACAGATAGAACTGTCCCACATCGTGATAATGCTTTTCCAGATCCTGGGAACGGCTGTCCATATATTCCGGGTATTTGAATACCAGGCGCCCATTTTCCGTTACCATGGCCCGCTGGGGAGGATAAGAAAAAGGCACCACAGGGATCAGGGTATCGGCTCCTGCTGCCAGGAACTGATCCATGGCATCCTGTAGCTTTCCGGCTGTTACAAAGGGAGCGGTGGGATACAGGCAGGCGCCGATGTCGAAATGCTGCCCGCGTTTCTCATATTCCTCGATGACTTCCAGCAGCACATCGTTGGTGGTTGCAAAGTCACCCGCCGTTTTCTCGCTGCGATAGAAAGGCACTTCTGCCCCATACTTCCTGGAGATCTCCGCGATCTCTTCATCCTCGGTGGATACCATAACGGTATCAAACAGGCCGGACTGCAGCGCCGCCTCAATGGAATAAGCCATAATGGGCTTTCCCAGAAATTCTTTGATGTTTTTACGGGGGATGCGCTTACTGCCGCCCCGCGCGGTAATGATGGCGATTTTCTTACTCATGGTGATTTCGTATACCTCGGTATCGTTCTAT
>JAIKYN010000152.1 GCA_024683155.1 Lachnospiraceae bacterium
TGCATGAGTGCGATCTCTACCAGTGTAACCACAGGGCTGACACCGTTTGCCACCATATCCTGATAGGCATTGATCTGACCTACCAGACCGGAAGTTCCCATACCGGAGCCGGTGGCATTGTTGGTCATTTTAAGAACGATGGTAGATACCGGTCCCAGAACGGCACTGGCCACAATCGCCGGTAACCAGATGATGGGTTTCTTCACGATATTACCGATCTGCAGCATACTGGTTCCCAGTCCCTGTGCCAGAAGGCCGTTTACTTTATTGTCACGATAACTTGCCACCGCAAAGCCTACCATGTTGGCACAGCAACCAATGGTTGCGGCACCGGCGGCGATCCCGTTAAGTCCAAGGATGATGCCAAGTGCAGCGGAACTGATGGGCAGCGTCAGGATAATACCCATGAGAACGGATACCACGATTCCCATCAGAAAAGGAGCCTGTACCGTACCCCAGTTGATCAGGGCGCCCAGAGCCGTCATAAATGCGGAAATGGGAGGTCCCAGGATCAGACCTACGGCAGAGCCGCCAACAATACAAACAAAAGGTGTTACCAGGATATCGATCTTGGTCTTACCTGCCACCAGTCTTCCCAGATAGATGCATACAATGGCTGCGATAAAGGCACCCAGCGGTTCTCCGGGACCTGCAAAGGTAACACCTGCTTCCAGGATCACCTTACCTGCCAGAAGCTTGGATGCAAATGCACCTACCATCCCGGCAGTAACTGCGGAAACCTTTACCAGGGGAGCTGCCTTTAATTTCTCTGCGGTACCAAGTCCGATACCGGCACCTGTCAGTGCGGAAGCCAAAGACCCCATAACAACGATGTACTGCCCGATCACACCGGGGATCAGAACACCGATCTGCTTCATAATGGTTCCGATGATCAGTGTGGCAAATAAACCGACTGCCATACCGCTGAGACCGTCAATAAAGATCTCACGTAATACTTTTTTGATTTTTTCCATAACAACACTCCTCACAATACGATAAACCCAGTGTCTATCGTTCCTCTTCCGACCGACTTTTACCTGCGTGGTCAAATGTTTTAACAGGTGTCTTGTCAGTCAAACCTAAAATTAACACACTTCCTTTATTTCATCAAGTACCCTTTCTCGGATAACTCTGCTTCAATAGCATCCAGTATGTCTTCCCGGTCTGCCTCGATGGTATGGAAGTGTACCCCATGGGTCAGTTCGTTCAACGGACGATTGCCTGTCTGCTTTAATTTGGTCACAAATGCATTGACATCCGCTCTGGAATTCAGGATCAGGTCCACGGTGATCTGTCCGTAGATCTCATGTTCTACCACTACATCCAGGACTCTTCCCCCCAGATCCACAAAGATGTTCAGCTCGTCCCGGATCTCTTCATCGGTATGCTTTACCTTAAAGGTCCGACGCACTTTCTTCTGCTCATCCTGGGTAAAGATGATGTATCCCTTATTGGTGGAGAGAATGTTCTTATTGCCTGCCCGCAGAAGGGCAATGTCCTGCACAATGATCTGCCGGCTGACATGCATCTTTCCCGCCAGTTCCGTACCGGAAACAGGTTCCCGGGATTGGCTTAAAAGCTGGATGATCTGCTCTCTTCTCTTGTCGCCTTCCATCTTCTCCAAATGGTTCTGCATGATTTCCTCCTTTTCTTTTCTTTCGATTCACCATTCTACCATGCAAATATCTGAAAAAAAAGCGATTTTTTCGGGTTCGTTTTCTTTACTTTTTAATTTTCATGTGCTATTCTTACTTTGTTGCAATAGTGCAACAAATTTATATTTTTTCATTTCTTGGAGGAAGTTAATAATGAACAAAGGTACAGTTAAGTGGTTCAACAACCAGAAGGGTTACGGTTTCATCTCTGATGAGAGCGGTAATGATGTATTCGTACACTACACCGGTCTTAACATGGAAGGTTTCAAGTCTCTCGAAGAGGGCGCTTCCGTAGAGTTCGATGTAATCCAGGGCGAAAAAGGACCTCAGGCTGTTAACGTAACAAAGCTTTGATTTTTACGTTGATCAGTACCAATCCCTTTTAATCAGTAACGTATGTGCCTTTTCTGAAATATATAAATATTTTTGATAAATGCAACTTAGTTCGAAAGAACGAATCATTACGGATTAATAGGAAAGCGCGCTTCCATTTTTGGAGGCGCGCTTTTTTCTTTGTTGTTATTATCTTTGTTGTTATTATCTTTGCTGCTATTATCCCGGCTATTATGATCCCAGGGATCCATTTCTTCCGCTGAGGGATAAGGGCAGCTCCAGACCACTCTCTTCCAGCAGCTCTTTGTTGCGAAGGATCTCCTCCGGCGTTCCGTCTGCCGCGATCCTCCCCTCTTTCATAAGGATCACCCGGCTGCAGGTATCCCAGATAAAATCCAGATCATGAGATGCAATGATCTTCAGATGATCGAACTCGTTCAGGATATGAATGAGATTGCGCCGGTTCCTGGGATCCAGTGCCACGGAAGGTTCATCCATCAGAATGATATCCGGATGCATGGACAAAATGGTTGCAATGGAGGCCAGTTTCTTTTCTCCTCCGGATAACTGATAGATGGGTTTCTTCGCCAGTGCCTGTATATGCACCTTGGCAAGGGCATCCTCTACCCTGCGGTTTACTTCCTCTTCCGGAAGGCCGTAATTACGCGGTGCAAAGGCCACATCCTCATAGACACTGCTCATAAACAGCTGGGATTCGGAATCCTGGAATACATATCCGATCTTCTCCCGCACTTTCCGGATGGTCTGTTTTCCCACAGGGATCTCCTCGATCCGGATGGATCCCTGAAAGCCTTCTTCCAATCCCACCATTAACTTTAACAACGTGGACTTCCCCACCCCATTGGCTCCGATAAGCCCGATGGCATCCTGCTCATGTGCATGGAAGGAAATGTGGTCCAGTACCTGTTTTCCCGTCTTCTGATTCTTTTCATAGGTGAAGGACAGATCCTCCACATCCATATGAATGTGACTCATTCTTTCTTCTCCGTTTTTGATCGATCTTCACTTCTGCTGCTCCCTATCCGAAGCAAAACAGCTGATTTTAAAGAGCTGTTTCATAAAGCCTGTGC